>NZ_JAYSCO010000045.1:0-43466 GCF_041914865.1 Pseudoduganella sp.
GCTTGGCGGCTGGCTTGGCGGCTGGCTTGGCGGCTGGCTTGGCGGCAGGCTTCGCGGCTGGCTTGGCGGCCGGCTTCACAGCAGGCTTGGCGGCGGCTTTGGCGGCCGGCTTCACGGCGGCTTTGGCCGGGGCTTTCGCGGCCGGCGCCGGCGTGGCGGCGGTGGCGCGCTTGGCTGCCGGTTTGGCGGCGGGTTTGGCGGTGGCGGTGGTCTTCCTGGTTGCGCTCATGGATACTCCATTTCTGAATAATATAAACAGTATATATGATTTTTACGCAACAGTGCGGACACTGAAGTCGACGCCCACCTCATCCCAGAATTCCTGCTCCTTCTCCATCCAGTACGACAGCGTTGGGTGGCTGCTGACGCAGTCGCGTTTCAGCTCCAGGTCGATGCGGTTCTTCATGCGCAGGCGCACGGCGCGGTCGTCCACCTCGATGCGGCAGTGCATGAACAGGATGGCCAGGCGCAGCGCCACAACCGCCTTGGCGAAATCGCCGTCGGACAGGTGCTCGCTGACCTTGCGCAGGTTGCCTTTCTGGGCCAGGATCAGGCGCCCCATCAGCTTCTGCTCGCGCGTGGTGAAGCCCGGCAGGTCGGCGTTCTCCACCATATACGCCGCATGCTTGTGGTAGCCGGTCTGCGACACCACCAGCCCCACCTCGTGCAGCTGGGCGCACCAGGCCAGGTGGCGCGGCAAGGTATCGCTGTTCGGCTTCATCTGCGCGAACAGGATGCCGGCCGCTTCGGCCACGCGGCTGCCGCGCTGGGCGTCGATATGGAAGCGCGCCAGGAAACCGCGCACCGATTCGTCGCGCCGGTCGCGCCGGGTCGAGCGCAGATAGAGGTCCCACATCACACCCATGCGCAGGCCGGCATCGATCGGCTCCATGCGCTCGATGCCCAGTTCCTGCACCACGCCGATCAGGATGGCCAGGCCGCCGATCACGGTGCTGGCGCGGTCCGGGCGCAGGCCCGGCATGTCGATCTTCGACACCTGGCCGAATTCGATGAAGCGCTTGCGCACCGCATTCAGGGCAGCCAGGGTGATGCCGTCGCCCAGCTTGTTCTTTTCGATGATTTCGCCGATGGCGCGGATGGTGCCGGAGGAGCCGTAGGCCCGCTTCCAGTACTCTGGATGGTAGGGCGGCGCGCCGTCCTCGAAGTGGCTGCGCGCCGACAGTACGGCCGCTTCGAACGAGCGCGCATCGACGCGGCCGTTGACGAAGAAGGACAGGCTTTGCTTGACGCTGCCCACGCTGAACGATTCGACCCGTTCGATGTCCAGGCCGCGCCCCAGGATCAGCTCGGTCGAGCCGCCGCCGATATCGACCACCAGCCGGCTCTCGCTGGGCTGGCCGAGCGCATTGGCCACGCCCATATAGATCAGGCGCCCCTCCTCCTCGCCGGAGATGATCTCGATCGGGTAGCCGATGGCCTGTTCCAGCTGCGGCAGGAAATCAGCCGCATTGCGCGCCTGGCGCAGGATGGCGGTGGCCACCACGCGCACGCCGTCGAACTGGTAGGCGGCCAGCGCCACCCGGAAGTTCTTCAGGCACAGCAGCGCGCGCTGCAGGGCTTCGTCGGTCAGGTTGCCGGCGGCGTCCAGGCCGGCCGCCAGGCGGATCGGTTCGCGCATGCTGTTGAGCACGCGGATCCGGTCGCCATCGTGCTGGCCGATGGAAAGTCTAAAACTGTTGGAACCCAGGTCCACTGCGGCGTACATCGAGGAATCCATTTATATCGTTTATAACGAAAATGGTAGCACAGTACGCCAGCAGTATTACGCCCTTATGACAAGGCCTCCACGGAAAGCGGCTCGGGCGGCTGCGCCACCTGGTTTTCGCCGCGCACCTTGGCCGCCTGCAGGGCCTCGTCGGCGCGCTTGAACAGGCTGACCGTGCTGTCGTCGGCGCGGATGGTGGTCACGCCCATGCTGGCGGTCAGCTTGATCACGGCGCGCTCGGTCTTGACCGGCATCTCTTCGATGGCGCGGCGGATGCGCTCGGCCACCATCAGCGCATCCTCCAGCGAGGTGCGCGGCAGCTGGATGGCGAACTCGGCGCCGCCCAGGCGGCCCATCAGGTCGGAATCGCGCAGCTGCCGCTTGCAGGTTTCCACCATGGTTTTCAGGGCGGCGTCGCCGGCGGCGTGGCCATAGCTGTCGTTGACGCGCTTGAACTGGTCGAGCGCGAGGATGACCATGGCGGTCGGCTGGCCCGGGCGGCGCGCCAGCGCCATCCACGGCGCCAGCGCCTGGTAGAATCCGCGCCGGTTCGGCACGTCGGTCAGGGGGTCGACCACCTCCAGCCGCGCCAGCTCGGCCTGCAGCTTTTCGCGCGACAGCAGCAGGTAGCCGAAAGCGTTGGTCAGCATCATCAGGTAGAAGCCGCTGAAGCCCAGCAGCTGCATCAGGTTCGGGCTGACCCAGGACAGGCCGTCCGGGAAGGCCGCCGTCAGCAGGCCGCGCGCCACCACCAGCACGGTGAGCGCGAACATGGTCACCACCAGGAAACGGCGCAGCATGCTGCCGTCGCGCCAGGCGCGCGCCAGCGCCAGCACGCCGGCCAGGAAGAAGAAGCCGACCATCAGCGCGCCGAGCGCGATGCGCATGGCGGGATCGGCGTCCAGCACCTGGGTCGCCAGCAGTACGCCGCAGCACAGCGCCAGCGCGGGATACAGGTATTTGCGCCAGGCCGTGCGGCCATAGGCTTCCCACAAGGCGCCGGCGTCGAACGCCAGGCCGGCCAGCAACAGGGCATTGGCCAGCGGGCCGGCCAGCAGCTCCGGCAGCACGCCGCGGAAATACAGGAGGAACCAGGCCACCGCCTGGCATTGCTTGGCAATGGCCCAGGTGGACAGGGTGAGCGACTTCTTGCTCTCGTACTCAAAGAAAAACAGCGCCGCGCACAAACTGAGGTTGCCCAGCGCGAGGGCAAGAACCAGGGTCTTGATATCCATTGCTTAGCGGCCAGGCCGCGCTCAGACTTCGTGTTCTACGTTATTGCTGCCGTCGCCGATCTTGCTGGCCCAGGCTTTGGCGAAGAATTCCTTCTCGTCTTCGGTGGGCATATCGTGCCAGAAAACGATCAGGGTACCCTTGTGGTCATGCAGCTGGCTGACTTTTTCGATGAATTGCTGCTTGCCGGCGTGGTCGGCCAGCGCGGCAACATAACCATACACGCGGGTCAGGCGCTCGATTCGGTCCGGTTCCGTGAAGCTGTTGGTCGCGGTAATGGTTGGATGGTCTAAGAACATATATCGTCTCCAAGCTGCCTATGTTGGCAATGTACCTATAAATGTTGCCGATGTAAACGCGAACGCCACAGTGCGCAGCGCATCCGGTACACTGGGACCGGAGCCCGGCAGCTTAGCAGATGATCATGCTTAATAACAAGTTAGCAAAATGACTTCCGTCCCTGACAACCGGCCAATGGTGCGCCTGCGGCGCGGGCGCGTGTCGCTGGAATTCACGCCTGGCGAAGTGCAGAGCCAGATGGACCCGGCCGACCCGTACGCCCTGGTGCTGGCCTACGCGCGCGCCATGATGTGCTTTGTCCTGTTCAAACCCAGGCCCGAGCATATCGTCATGGTTGGCCTGGGCGGCGGCTCGCTGGCCAAGTTCTGCTACCGCTACCTGCCGCAGGCGCGCATCACCGTGCTGGAATTGCGGGCCGACGTGATCGCCCTGCGCGAGCGCTTCGCCATCCCGCCCGACAACGAGCGCTTCCGCGTGATCCACTGCGACGCCGCCGCCTACATGAAGGAGCTGAAGGACAGCGCCGACGTGCTGCTGGTGGACGGCTTTGACGCCAACGGCCTGCCGAACGCCCTCGCCACCGAGCACTTCTATGCCGACTGCCGGCGCGCCCTGCGGCCGGACGGGGTGCTGGCGGCGAACATCTTCAACTACGACCCGAAATACCGCAGCGTGCTGGTGCGCCTGGGCAATGCCTTCCAGGACCGGATCTGCCAGTTCACTGGCATTGCCGGCAACAACCACATCCTGTTTGCCATCCGCCCCGGCACTTCGCCGGGCGCGCCGGCCAGTGCCATGCAGCGCAAAGTGGCGGCCTGGGGCAGCCCCACCCCCGGGCTGGGCTTTGGCCTGGCCAACCGACTGTTGGCAATTTACACCGTTGCGCGCCTGCGCCAGGCCGATTTGTGAAAAATCCAAGGGTTCTTTCCCTACGGCTAGGAGATTTGTGACAAACTACATTTTTTAAGACAAAGGACACCATGGCAGGCCGGCGCAGGAGACTTTCGCACTACGGTGCAGCCGCACTGACGCTGGGCGCAGGCCTGGCGGCGACCGCCGTCCTGTTTGTCTCCGTCAGCGCGCTCGAGTTCGGCAAGATGGAACTGAGCTTCCAGCAGCGCGCCGGGGCGCGCGCCGCCGCCATCCAGCGCGGCCTGGGCGATGCGGTGGAAGTGGTGAATGTCATCAACCAGCTGTTCCGCACCGTGCAGCCGGTCAGCCGCGAACAGTTCACCTCCTTCACCACCCCGCTGCTGCAGCGCTATCCCTTCATCCAGGCCTTCAACTACCACCGCGTGCTGACCCACGCCGAGCGCCCGGCCTTCGAAGCGGCCATGCAGGCGCACTACCCGGGCTTCCGCATCACCGAACTGACGCCGAACGGCGTGGCCACCTCGCCCGAGCGGCCCTACTACAACGTAGTGGAGTACCTGGAGCCGCTGCAGGGCAACGAGGCGGCGCTGGGCCTGAACTCGGGCCGCAATGTCCAGGTGCGGGCCGCCGTCGACCGCATCCTGCACACCGGGCGCGCGGCCGCCACCGAGCAGCTGCAGCTGGCGCAGGACCCGAACCAGCGCAACAGCTTCATCATGATCATGCCGGTCTACCGGCCCGGCATGCCGACCGGCACGCGCGCCGAGCGCCATGCGGCCTGGGTCGGCGACACCGCCGCCGTGATCCGTTCGCCGCACCTGGTGCACACCATCCTGCAGCAGACCGGCTTGCTCGGCGACGAGAGCCTGGGCCTGAGCGTGTACGCCGGCGACCCGGCCGAAGCGGGCAGCCTGGCCTACCGGCGCGGCCCGGTGCCGAGCGCCAAGCACGAGCACTGGCTGCACCGCTGGCTCGACTTCGACTACCACAGCAGCGATATGCGCAGCTTCGACGTGCTGGGCCGCACCTGGCATGTCCGCAGCGACGACTTGCCGCGCCCTTTCCTGGCCGACCACCTGGGCTCCCTGTGCACGCTGCTGGGCGGCCTGCTGTTCAGCGCCCTGGCGGCGGCCTTCGTGCATACGCTGGTGCAGCGCTCGCGCCGGGTGCAGCTGCTGGTCGATGCGCGCACCGCCGACCTGCAGCGCTCCAACCAGCGCCTGGCCGAGGACGTGGCCGCCCGCAAGCGCACCGAGCGCGCGCTGCAGGAATCGGAGAACCGCTTCCGCCGCCTGCTGGCCCTGTCCTCCGACTGGTACTGGGAACAGGACACCCAGTTCCGCTTCACCCACATCACCGGTGGCTTCTTTGAAAAAGGCCATGTGGCGAAGGAGAACTTCCTCGGCCGCACGCGCTGGGAATGCACGCCCGACCTGTACACCAGCAGCGCGGGCCGCGACCATATCCAGATGGTGCAGGCGCGCCTGCCGTTCTCCAATTTTGAATACGCCATCGTCGGCCACGACGGCGTGACGCGCTGGTTCAACACCAGCGGCGAGCCGGTGTACGACGCCCAGGGCGAATTCAAAGGCTACCGCGGCACCGGCAGCGAAATCACCGAACGCAAGGTGGCCGAGCAGCGCATCCAGCACATCGCCCACCATGACGTGCTGACCGGCCTGCCCAACCGCGTGCTGCTGCAGGACCGCCTGCAGCAGGCCATCGCCTACGCCAACCGCAGCGGCCTGCCGATGTGGGTGGTGCTGATCGACCTGGACCGCTTCAAGTTCGTCAACGACAGCCTGGGCCACAAGGCCGGTGACCAGCTGCTGCAGACCGTGGCCAGCCGCCTGCAGTCGAGCGTGCGCGAAAGCGACACCGTGGCGCGCCTGTCGGGCGATGAATTCGTCGCCATCCTCAGCCAGTACCCGGACGAGCAGCTGTCGCCGGCCATCATCGAGCGCGTGATGCGCGCGCTGGCGCAGCCGGTGCTGCTGGAGGGGAAGGAATTCTTCGTCACCTGCTCCATCGGCGTGGCGGTGTACGATGCCGACGGCACCCCGGCGCAGAACCTGATCGAGCATGCCGACATCGCCATGTACTCGGCCAAGAAGCTGGGGCGCAACACCTTCCAGTTCTACCAGCCGGAGATGCACGACGAAGCGCAGGAGCGCCTGCGCATCGAGAGCGCGCTGCGTAATGCGCTTGAGCGCGACGAATTCGTGCTGCACTACCAGCCGCAGGTCGACCTGCAGACCGGCCAGATCGTCGGCATGGAAGCGCTGCTGCGCTGGCAGCACCCCGAATTGGGCATGGTGCCGCCGGCGCGCTTCATCAGCCTGGCCGAGGAAACGGGCCTGATCGTGCCGATCGGCGCCTGGGTGCTGCGCACCGCCTGCCAACAGGCGCGCGCCCTGCACGATGCCGGCTTCCCCGGCCTGCGCATGGGCGTCAACCTGTCGGCGCGCCAGTTCGCGCAGCCGGAGCTGGTGTCCAGCATCGCCGCCGCCCTGGCGGAAACCGGGCTGCCGCCGTCGCTGCTGGAACTGGAGCTGACCGAAAGCCTGTTCATGCATGACGTGGCGCAAGGCGTGAACCTGCTGCATGAACTAAAGTCGCTGGGCGTGGCGCTGTCGATCGACGATTTCGGCACCGGCTATTCCAGCCTGTCCTACCTGCGCAACTTCCCGATCGATGTGCTGAAGATCGACCGCTCCTTCGTCAACGACATCGCCACCGATGCCGACGATGCGGCCATCGTGGTATCGGTGATCGCCCTGGCCCACAACCTGGAGTTGCGCGTGATTGCGGAAGGCGTAGAATCGGAAGAGCAACTGGAGTTCCTGCGCCGCCACGGCTGCGACGAATTCCAGGGCTTCTATTTCAGCCGCCCCGTGGAAGCGGCGCAACTGCGCCAGATGTTGCATGAGGGAAAACAATTAACCAGCGCCGCCCCCCGCCGGCTGCGCGCTTGAGGAGAGCGACATGAACAGCGTAGACCTGCATCGCCAGCAAGTGCGCAGCGACCACCGCACGCGCGACATCGTCAACCAGGCCATCGCCGCCCTGCCCGAGGTGGGCCTGCGGCGCGCCGCCGAATTCCTGTTCGCGATGGGCGTGCCGCACCCGATCGCGCTGCGCACGCTGGTCTATCCGGACCAGCGCCGCCCCTACCCTTAAGCTACGCCTTCTTCATGGCCGCCGCCACTTGCTGGCGCGCGGCCTTGCGCAGCTTGGCCGCCTCGAAGCGCGCCACCTGTTCCGGCGTCTGCGGCACCAGCGGCGGCACCGCCTGCGGCTTGCGGTCCTTGTCCACCGCCACCATCGTGAAATAGCAGCTGTTGGCGTGGCGCACCAGGCGCTGCTGGATATTCTCCGCCACCACCCGTATCCCCACTTCCATCGAACTGGTGCCGGTGTAGTTGACCGACGCCAGGAAGGTCACCAGCTCGCCCACATGGATCGGCTGCAGGAACATCACCTGGTCCACCGACAGCGTCACCACATAGCTGCCCGAGTAGCGGCTGGCGCAGGCGTAGGCCACCCCGTCCAGCAGCTTGAGGATGGCCCCGCCGTGCACATTGCCGGAGAAGTTGGCCATATCGGGGGTCATCAGGACCGTCATCGTCAGCTCGTGCGCCGACCAGTGCATCGTGTTTTCCATCGCCATGCGGGGGTTGTTTGCAATGGCTATATGCTACCCGATGGCAGCGGCGCCTGCTCGGCGCCGTCGATGATGCAGCCGGCCCAGCGCAGGATCTCGCCCTGCGCGTCGCGCAGCGGCGTCACCAGCAGGCTGGCCGGGCGGCATGCGCCGTCGGCATCGTGCAGGCTGACTTCGACCTCGATCTCGTCGCCGCCGCGCAGCGCGCTGCGCCAATGCTGCTCGATGGCGGCACGGTCGCCAGGCTGCACGGCGGCCAGCAGCGTGTCGTCCAGCACGCCGCTGCCATCGGTTTCCCAATAGGCGCGCGCCAGGCCGCGCAGCAGGCCGCGCATGCGGCTGGTACTGGCTTGCAGCGCGGCCTGCGTGCGGCTGCGCTCAAACGCGGCGCCGATGCGCGCCGCCGCCTGTTCGAACAGCGCCACTTCGGGCGCGCTCCATTCGCGCGCACCGGGCTGGCAAGCCAGGAAAAAGCCCTGCCAGCGCTGGCCGCTGCGGCACAGGGCCGACAGCGCGGCGCCAGGCGCGCCGGCCAGCGTTGCCATGCCTGCCAGGCCGGGCGCCGCGGCGTCGGCGGCGCCGGTGCGGGCCAGCACCTCGCCCGCGCCCCAGCGCGCCAGCACCTCGCCGCCCAGGCCGGCGACTTCACCGCCGCCCTGCAGCGGCGCCATGCCGGCGGCATAACCGGCCTGCAGGTCGTAGCGGCCGGCATGGATGGCGGCATACGACAGCTGCGGCACCGCCAGGCGCCGCCCCAGCATGCCGCAGCCCAGCGCCAGCACTTGGGCGGGATCGGTCAGCGGCCGCAGGCAATCGCCCAGGTGCAGCAGGAAGCGCTGGTCGCTCGCCTGGGCGCGCGCCAGCTCGTCCGCCAGGCGCCGCTCGCTGAAATCGAAAAAGGTCAGCACCGCGCCCAGGATGGCGTCTTCGCCGTTGCGGTAAGGCCGCACGCGCACGATGTAATGGCGGCCGCCGCTGGCCTTCACTTCGCGCTCCAGCGGCTGCAAAGTGGCGAAGATCTGCGCCACATCGGCCGCCAGCTTCGGGTAGTCCAGCCGGTTGGTAATGTCCAGCAGATGGCGTCCGACGTCGCGCGCAATCAGGTTGAAGATGCCGGCGGCGCGCGGCGTGAACTGGCGCACCCGCAGTTCCGGATCGACAAACACGGAAGCCAGTTCGGCCGATGCGACCAGGTCGAACAGGTCGTCGTGCGCCTTGTCGGCATGGGCCAGGCGCGCGGTCAGTTCGGCGTTGCGCTGCGACAGCTGGTCATTACTCGACTGCATATCCGCCCAGCCCAGCTCCGCCTCGGCCAGGCGCTCGCGCATATCGTCCATGGGCGACAGGCCGCTGCCGCCGGCGGCCGGCGGCCAGTGCGCGGGCGCCGCCGCCAGCGCACTGGCGGCGGCCGGCAGCGCCTGGTACAGGCGGCACTGGCGGTCGGCGCGCGCGAACAGGCCCGGCGCCAGATCAGCCGACTCAGCGCTGCCGAGGAACAGGTAGCCGTGCGGCGCCAGCGCGAAGTGCAAACGCTTCAGCACCTGGTGCTGCAGCGGACGGTCCAGGTAGATCAGGAAGTTGCGGCAAGTGACCAGGTCCAGGCCGGTGAACGGCGGGTCGCGCAGCAGGTCATGGCTGGCGAACGTCACCAAATCGCGCAAGGACTGGCGCACGCGATACTGCTTGCCGGCATGGACAAAGTGGCGCTCCAGGCTGGCCGCCGGCACCTCCTCGCGGATCGATTCCGGATACAGGCCGGCGCGCGCGACCTGCAAGGCCTGCTCGTCGATGTCGCTGGCAAACACCTGGATCGAAGGCGGGTTCGGCACACCGCCCACCAGGTCCGACAGCAGGATCGCCAGCGAATACGCTTCCTGCCCGGTGGAGCAGGCTGCCACCCAGACCCGTATCGCGCCGCCGCCGCGCCCCGCCAGCAGGGCGGGCAGCACCGCCTCGCGCAAGCGGGCAAACGCCTCGCGGTCGCGGAAAAAGCCGGTGACGCCGATCAGCAGTTCCTTCAGCAACATGGCCGCCTCGCCGGCATCCTGCTGCAAGCGCGTGTAGTAGGCGCCGTGGCTGGCCAGGCCGAGTTCGCCCTGGCGTTTTTCCAGCCGGCGCAGGATGGCCGGGCGCTTGTACTGGCGGAAGTCGTGCCCGGTGCGTTCGTGCAGCAGCGCCAGCACATCCTGCAGCGACTGGGCTTCATGCACGGCCCCGGCGGCGCCGTACACCTGGCACAGGCGCGCCGCCATTTCGCCCGCCGGCAGCACGAAATCGGCCAGGCCGGCATCGATGGCCGCCTGCGGCAACGCCGCGAACACGGCATCCTGCGGCGCCTGCACGATGGCGCTGCCGCCTTGCTCGCGCAGCGCCGCCAGGCCGCCGCAGCCATCGCGCCCGGCGCCGGACAGCAAAATGCCGGTCGCCAGCTCGCGCTGCGCCTGCGCCAGCGAATGGAAGAAGTAATCGATGGCGCCCATGCCGCCGCCCGCCGAGGCCTCGCTTTGCAGCAGGAACTGGCCCTCGACTTTGAGCAAGGCGCCCGGGGTGATGACGTAGATGTGGTCAGGCTGCAACGCGATGCGCGGCTGGTCGAGCTGCAGCACCGGCATGCTGCAATGGGCCTGCAGCACGCGCCCCAGCTCGCTGGCCTGGCCTGGCGCCAGGTGCATGATGACGACGATGGAAAAGCCGGGCGCCGGCGGCAGGCCGGGCAGCAGGCTTTGCAAGGCTTCCAGCCCGCCGGCGGATGCGCCAATGCCGACCAGCGGAAAGTCCACGCTGGCCAGGCCTTGTGCTGCTGTTTCCTGCCCGTCTGGTGGAGTCATTGGCGTTCTCGATTCCCTCCATTGTATCGCGTCCGGGGCGATTAGCATTTTCGCCATGGATCAAGTATTCTTCATGCAACTTCTTTCACAGAAAGGAAAACCATGAAGTTGAAAGTACTGGCAGCGGTGCTGGCCTGTTCGGCCGCAGTGACTGCCCAGGCCGCGCTGACGGCCGACCAGGTCAAAACCTTCACGCTGAACAACGGCATGAAGTTCATCGTGCTGGAAAGTTCGTCCATCCCGAACGCGAATATGTACACGTTCTGGAAAGTCGGCTCGCGCAATGAAGCGCCAGGCATCACCGGCCTGTCGCACTTCTTCGAGCACATGATGTTCAATGGTTCGAAGAACTACGGCCCGAAGATGTTCGACCGCACCATGGAGGCGAACGGCGGCGCCAACAACGCCTACACCAATAGCGACGTGACGGTGTACCAGGACTGGTTCCCGGCCTCCTCGCTGGAAACCGTATTCAAGCTGGAAGGCGACCGCATCGCCCACCTGTCGATCGATCCGAAAATGGTGGAGAGCGAGCGCGGCGTGGTGCTGTCCGAGCGCAGCACCGGCCTGGAAAACTCCAATGTGCGCATGCTGATGCAGGAGCTGAACAGCGTGGCATTCGTGGCCCACCCGTACGCCATCCCGACCATCGGCTGGGAATCCGACATCAAGGCCTGGACCCAGCAGGACCTGCAGAACTACTTCCGCACCTACTACGCGCCGAACAATGCGGTGTCCGTGATCGTGGGCGACGTCAAGGTCGATGAAGTGAAAAAGCTGGCCACCAAATACTTCGGCAGCATCCCGAAACGCGCCGCGCCGCCGGCTGTGCGCACCGTGGAGCCGGAACAGAAAGGCGAGCGCCGCCTGTTCGTGGCCAAGCCGTCCGCCACCGCCGCCAACCTGATGGTGGCGTACAAGGTGCCGCAAGCGGGCACCGAGGAAAACTACGCGTTGGACGTGCTGCAGGCCCTGCTCACCGAGGGCAAGACCTCGCGCCTGTACAAGGCCCTGGTGGAAACCCAGCTGGCGACCAGCGTCGGCGCCTACAACACCGATGGCTTCGACCCCGGCCTGCTCTACATGTTCACCGTGGCGGCCGCCGGCGTCGAACCGGCCAAGCTGGAAAAAGCCATGCTGGAAGCCATCGAGAAAGTTGCCAAGGATGGCGTGGGCGAGGAAGAACTGCAGAAAGTGAAGAACGCCAAGCTGCTGGGCATCTACCGCGCGCAGGAAACCATCAATGGCAAGGCGCAAATGCTGGGCAACTACGAGGTGTTCTTCGGCGACTACAAGAAAGCGTTCGAGGCGCCTGCCGCCTACGAAAAGCTGACCACCGCCGACATCCAGGCTGTTGCCGCCAAATACCTGAAGAAATCGCTGCGCACCGTGGGCGTGCTGGCGGCGAAGGAGGACTAATTAGATGAAGAAACTGTTTTCTGTTGCCCTGGCCGGCGTGGCCGCTGTCGCTGCCAGCGCCAATGCCGCCGAATTCAAGCTGCCTGCCTTTGAAACCACCAAGCTGCCGAACGGCCTGACCGTCTACATGATGGAACGCCACGACGTGCCGCTGGTGGCGGTGCGCGCGGTGGTGAAAGCCGGCGCCGTCAACGACGGCGCGCAAGCCGGCCTGGCCAACCTGACCGGCGACGGCGTGCTGCTCGGCTCCACGAAGCACAGCAAGGCGCATATCGACCAGGCCTTCGACTTCCGCGGCGCCGTGCTGGCGGGCGGCGGCAGCGTCGAACAATCGACCGTGGCGGCTAATTTCGCGCGCAAGGATACCGACGCCCTGCTGCCGCTGTTCGCGGAACTGGTGCAGGAGCCGAGCTTCGACGCGGCTGAACTGGACAAGCTGCGCACGCGCAAAGTGAATGGCCTGAAGCAGGCCAAGGAAAGCCCGCGCCAGGTGGTCGGCACCTATTACCGCGCCATGCTGTTCGGGAACGCGGCGTACGCCAACCCGCCCAGCGGCACCATCAACAGCCTGTCCGCGCTCAAGCAGGACGACGTGAAAGCCTTCCACAAGCGCTACTTCCGTCCGGACAACGCCGCCCTGATCGTGGTGGGCGACTTCGATCCGGCCGAGATGCGCCGCAAAGTGGAAACCCTGTTCGGCCAATGGAAAGCCGAAGGCCCGGCGCCGCAGCGCGCCGACTACGGCAAGGTGCGGGCCGACAAGGCGCGCGTGTGGGTGGTGAACAAGTCCGACGCGATTGAAACCACCTTCCTGATCGGCGGCCCGGGCATTGCGCGCAATGACCCGGACTACGTGCCGCTGCAGGTGCTGAACACGGTGCTGGGCGGCCGCTTCACCTCCTGGCTGAACGACGAACTGCGCGTGAACTCGGGCCTGACCTACGGCGCCAATTCGAGCTTCGCGCCGCTGTCGCAGGCGGGCACGTTCTCGATCTCCAGCTTCACCGCGCTGCCGAAGACGGAAGCGGCGCTGGACCTGGCGCTCAAGACTTACGACCGCCTGTGGAGCAAGGGCATCGACAAGGCGACGCTGGATTCGGCCAAGGCTTATGTGAAGGGCCAGTTCCCGCCGCGCTATGAAACCAGCGAGCAGCTGGCGTCGCTGCTGGGCGATATGTATGCCAATGATGTCGGCCGCAGCCAGATCGACAACTTCATGAAGGATGTCGACAGCCTGACGCCGGAACGCGCCAAGCAGCTGGTGGAAAAACACTTCCCGCGCAAAAACCTGCAGATGGTGCTGGTGGGGAAAGCGGCTGAGATCGGGAAGATTGCCGCCAAATATGGCGAAGTGACCAACCTCGAAATTACGGCGGACGGGTTCCAGCCGTAAGCTTCTTAACCCGGTAAAGCAGGGTCAGACCCAAGGGTCTGACCCTGCCTTGCCGGG
This sequence comes from Pseudoduganella sp., assembly GCF_041914865.1. Lineage (NCBI taxonomy): Bacteria > Pseudomonadati > Pseudomonadota > Betaproteobacteria > Burkholderiales > Oxalobacteraceae > Pseudoduganella > Pseudoduganella sp. Next base: position 13,494 of record NZ_JAYSCO010000045.1, read on the forward strand.
GTTACATGGCCTTACATGCCATGCGCTTCAATAGGTGACCAACCTGGAAATTGCGGCGGACGGGTTCCAGCCGTAAGCTTTTAACCCGGTAAAGCGGGGGCAGACCCAAGGGTCTGACCCTTGGGTCTGCCCCTGCCTTGCCGGGGTGACATGGCCTTACATGCCATGCGCCTCAATATCGGCCAGCGACTCGCGGCCCTTGTCCGTGATTACCAGCACGCCATCCACCTCGGCGATATGCGACTTCTTCCCCAGGAACAGCGCCACATCGGCGTCAATCGCGGCGCCGGTCTGCTCCACCAGCGACTTCAGCGCCAGCACGCAGCGGCGCAGGAACAGGCGCTCCTTGCCGGCATCGGTCAGGATGATGCGGCCAGTGCGTTCGAATTTGATCAGCTTGATGCCCGACAGCCGTTTGCTGTTGCGGCCGACGCAAGCGCTCGGCTTGCCCTGGATGCCCCGGGCAATCTCCAGCAGCGCGTTGAACTCGTCCGTGCTCAGTTTTTCGTTTTTCATTGCTTGTTTTCCATGATGGGGCCCGGATTATCCGTGCAACCCGCCATGGTACGCGCCCGCGCCGGGCGCGGCAAGCTTACTTAAACATGCGCAATGCCAGCCACACCAGTGCCGCCCCTGCCACCAGGACACTTGCCCCCATCACCGCCTGCGCGCGGCGGCTGTGCAGGTCGATACGGCGTTTGAGATAGATCTTGTTGTGCAGGGAATTGCCCATGGTGGCCTCCGACTGGAAAAAGCGTTTGTCGATGTATCCATTATAAAAAGCCGACGGTGACGCCTATGTGACAGCCAACACAAAACAACACAAATATTCTTCCTGCGCAACGCAAATTACCTACTAGCAAGCAAGCGACAGACGTCTCGCGGCGCTGGTAGCATCGGTGCCGAAGGAGGGTCCAGCATGGAGCAGCCAGTCAAACCGCAGCCCGACAAGGGCAAGCATTTAATGGATGAGCCGGATATCGGCAGCGGGGAGAAAACCCCGGGCGAGCAGGAAACCGAAGAGCAGATCCGCCAGATCCCGCCCCTGCCGGAACACGGGCGCCGGCCCGAGGCGGCGCCTAAGCCTGCATCGGGGGCGGCTTCGGCACCGGTTCCTCGATAGGCGGTTCGCTCGGCAGCGGCAGGTTGTCGGGCGGCGGATCTTTTTCCGGCTCGGGTGGTGGGAGTTCCGGATCGGGCGTGATATGCGCATGCATGGCATTACTCCTCGATAAACATTGCCTGTTTTAGCAGATCGGGCGCATCGCCCGATTATCAAGGGCCGCCGCCGGCAAGAATTTCCTGGAACTGGTCAATACTGACCGGCTTGACCAGGTGGTGGTGGAAGCCCGCCTCGAACGCCTGCTGGCGGTCCTTCTGCTGGCCCCAGCCGGTGACGGCCACCAGCACGGTATGGCGCAGGGCCGGCAGGCGCTTGAGGGCGCGCGCCAGGTCGTAACCGTTCAGCTGCGGCAGGCCAATGTCGAGGAAGGCGAACTCGGGCGCAAACACCTCCGCCGCCGCCAGCGCCTGCTGGCCATCGTGGCAGACCTGCACCTGGTGGCCCTGCGAACGCAGCAGGCTGCCGATACCGTTGACGAAGTCAATATTGTCGTCCGCCAGCAGGATGCGGTACAGGCGCGCGACCGGCTGCGCCGCCGCGGCCCGTGGCGCCGCCGCGCTCGCCGTCTGCAGCAGCGGCAAGGTGACGATGAAGGTGCTGCCCTGCCCTGGGCCCGCGCTTTCGGCGCGGATGCTGCCGCCGTGCAGCTCGACCAGCTTGCGCGCCAGCGACAGGCCGACGCCCAGGCCGGCCGTGCTGCGCTCGAGCGAGGAGTCGGCCTGGATGAACATTTCAAAGATTTCATCGAGCAGGGCCGGCGCAATGCCGATGCCGTTATCGCGCACGCGCAGCTGCAGCCGCCCCCCCTCCGGCGCCGCTTCGAGCGCGATGGCGCCGCCGCGCGCCGTGTACTTGGCGGCATTGTGCAGCAGGTTGGACAGCACCTGCGCCAGGCGCGTCGCATCGCCCACCAGGTACAGCGGCTGCTCCGGCAGGCGCACCTCGAGCGTGTGGCCCTGGGCCGCGATGAAGGGGCGCGACAACTCCAGCGCATCGGCCACCACGTCCTGCAGCAGCACCTGTTCGCGGCGGATGGTGAGCTTGCCGGTATTGATGCGCGAGACATCGAGCAGATCGTCGACCAGCCGCACCATCTGCTTCAACTGCCGCTCCATGATGGCGCGCGCCCGTTCGCAGGCGGCCTGGTCGTTGGCATTCACGCGCATGATGTCAAGGCCGGTACGGATCGGCGCCAGCGGGTTGCGCAGCTCGTGCGCCAGCGTGGCCAGGAACTCATCCTTGCGCCGGTCGGCCAGCAGCAAGGCGCGTTCGGCGCCCTGGCGCACCGTCATTTCGTGCTCCAGCGTGCGGTTGGCCTCCTGCAGCGCGTTCGAGCGACGCGCGATTTCGGCCAGCATGTCGTTGAAAGCATCGACCAGGGTGCCGATCTCGCCCGCCGCGCGCTCCGCCACGCGCAGCGAGTAGTCGCGCCGCTGCATCACGGCGCGCGCCACCTCGGTCACGGCCAGCAGCGGGCGCGTGATCCCGGCCTGCATCAGGTGGGCCACCAGGGCCGCCAGCAGCAGGCTGCCCAGCATGACGCCGAGCAGGATCAGGGCATAGCTTTGCAGCCGGTCCAGCAGGCGGTAGGAGGCGGCCAGGTAGACCGTGCCGATGCGCTCGCCGCCCTCCACCACCGGATGCGTCACCACCATCTGGCCACCCTCGATCGCATGGCCCGGCGGGCCGGGCTGGCGCGGCAAATCCGGCATCGTGAACGGGCTCTGGGCGTAGGAGGCGAACAACTGGCCATTGGCGCCGTAGATGGCGCCGGCCAGGATTTGCGGGCGCAAGCGCAGCAGCCCGAGGTTCTGCTGCGCGGTGCGCGGGTCGTTGAAGGAAATGGCGGGGGCGGAGATGGTGGCGATCAGTTCCGCCTGCGTGGTCAGGTCGTCCACCCAGCCCTGCTGGAAGCTTTTCAGGTCGTACACCAGCATGGCCACCGTGGTGACGACCAGGGCAAGGAAGGTGGTGGCCAGGGCTGTCAGGATCAGTTTGATGCGGACCGAGCCTGCTGCCGCGGAAACCTTCATTGTCCGCCTTTCTGCACGTGGTAGGCGACGGACAGCAGGCGCGAGCTGAGGCGCACATTGCAGCGCTCCGCCGCCGGCAGCGATACCTCGAAGCGCACGCGCTCGTCCACCACGCGGAAGTTGATGACGCTGCCGCTTTGCAGGCCGTTCTCGTGCTCGGTGACGGTGACGGTGCCGTTCTTCTCGGCGCTGCGCAGCACCTGCGCCGGCTGCGCCGCGTCCTCGCCGACAAACAACAGGTGCAGGCCGGCCAGCGGGTCGCCCTCGCGCAGGCTGCGTACAGTGACGGTGCGGTGCCCCACGTTGCGCCCGCTGGTGATGCGTGCCAGCTCGATGGCGACCTCATCCGCGCCCAGCACGCCGACCACCAGGCTGGGCCCGGGATCGGCGGGAAATTCCATATAGCCCAGGAATTTATACAGGAAGGCCGCCTTCACGCTGCGTTCCAGCATCGGCGCCGGGCCGTTCGGCTGTGAGCCGACCGCCAGGCAGCTGAAGGCGAGCAGGAGCATCGCCAGAGCGATGAGGCGAGATCTCCAGCCATTGGCCGCCTGCGGCGGCACGGCGGACAATGTAAGGTGTGCGCCTACCATCTTCCTAGTATCGCATGGTCAGCTTCAGGACAGCGCGCCGCTCGAACATGCTGCGCCCGGGCAGATCGCCGTATTCGGCATGGCGCGCATGCAGCAGGTTGTGCCCGGCCAGCGCCAGCTCGATATGCGGGCGCACGCGCCACACCCAGTTGACGTCCAGCTCGTGGTAGGACGGCACGTGCGGCTTGGGCAGGCTGCCGGTATAGCGCAGCGTCCAGTCCAGCTGCATGCTGTCGCCCAGCTCGTGCGAGGAACGCAACTGCCAATAGCTGCTCGGGTCGTTGATGGCCAGCGCCGCCGTGCTGGCATCCTTGCTGGCGGGGCGGGTCCAGACATCGATATCCTGCACCGTCAGGCCGGCGTTCAGGCGCCAGCGCAGGGCCGGCTGCCAGCGCGCCCAGAATTCGATGCCGCGCGTGCGCCCCTGCGCCAGGTTGCGGAACTCCAGCGTGCCGCGGTAGGGAGCGGCGACGCTATTCGGTTCCAGCGTGCGCAGCCGGTCGTAATCGGCGAACCAGGCGGTGGCGGAGTAGGACCAGTTGTGGGCCGGCTGCGCGCGGTAGCCGATTTCCAGCACATTGGCCACCTCGGAATCGAACTCCGGGCTGGTGCCGATCACAAAGCGCGGCACGCCGGCAATGACGATAGGCTTGGGCGGCGCCACGAAATCGCGGTCCACGCGCGACGGCGCGCGCACAGTGCGCGACAAGGCGCCCCACAGCGTATGGTGCTGGTCCGGACTCCAGGCCAGGCGCAGCGTGGGCAGCAGCTCGGCCCCGGTATAGGTGTTGTGTTCGACCTTGATGCCGGCGGTGGCGCGCAGGCTGGATGCCAGCGTGATTTCGTCCTGCGCGAACAGGCTGCCCCAATGCATATTGCGCTGGTAGGGCCAGAAGCCAAAGCCGGGGCCTGGCGTGTTGTCGTCGCGCGAATGGCGGTAGCCGCCGCCCCACGACAGTTTGTGCCGGCCCAGGCCGATATCGTGCTGGCCTTCGATTTCGATGGTGTCCAGCCGGTCCACGTAATTCAGGGGCTGGTTGCGCTCCGTGTGGTCCAGGTTCAACTGCAGGCGCAGGCCCATATCGCCGGAAAACTGGCGCGTGTAGCGCGCCAGCAGGTTAGCGCCGGAGATGCGGATGTCGCGCGTGGTGAGCTGCCCCAGGTTGGCCTGGTACACATCGCCGGACACCGCCAGGCCGCCTTGCAGCACGTTCCAGTCGGCGCGGAAGCCGGCCTGGCGGCGCTGCATGCCGGTGAAGGTGTTGGCGCCGGAGGCGGCCTCCGTGTCTTCCAGCGCCATGTACTGGGCGTAGGCGCGGTAGGCGCCGCCCCCGGCCAGGCGGCCGCCGAAGCGCAGCGTGGCGTCGCCTTCGCGGCGCGAGCCGGCCAGCGAGACCAGGGTGCCCTGGCTGTCCCGGGCATGGCGCGTGATGACGTTTATCACCCCGTTCACGGCATTCACGCCCCAGATGGTGGAACCGGGCCCGCTGATCACCTCGATGCGTTCGATATCCTCCATCACCACGCCTTGCGCGTCCCAGAACACGGCGGAGAAGAATGGCGAATAAACGCTGCGGCCATCGACCAGCATCAGCAGCTTGTTGGCGAAGGGACTGTTGAAGCCGCGCGCGCTGATGGCGTAGTTGCGCGCATCGACGCGCGCCACCTCCAGGTTGGGCGCCAGGCGCAAGGCTTCCGGCAGGCTGCGCGCGCCGCTGCGGCGGATGTCGGTGGCGCTGATGATGAAGATGGAGGCGGCGGCGTTGTTCAGCCTTTCCTCTTGCCGCGAAACCGAGGTGACGACAATCTCGTTCAACTGCTCCAGCGTGAGGTCGGCGATATCGCCGTCGGCCAGGGCCGCGGCGCGCGCACCGGGCGCAATGGACAGTGCTGCCAGCAACAACAAGGGGATCGGTTTCTTGTTCATGGCTTGAAGGCGAATTGTCGTAGGGAATTATAAACACAAGAATTCCGCGCACGGTTGCAATTCCGCCATCCCGCCCCATATGCCGGTAATTGTCCAGCACAGGAGCTGCCATGTTCCCCAAGCCGCCGCGCCCCGAACCGCCGCGCAAGCCCATCGCCATGCAAGTCATCCAGCAGCAGGTGCGCGGCGCGCGCGACACCAGCTTGATCGTGGTGCCGGCGCCGCCCCCGCCGCCTAAGGACGAGGCATCCAGCCGATGAAGCCGGCGTGCAGGCTCTGGATGAACAGGCGGTCGGCCGTTTCCAGTACGGCCGTGGTTTCCGGATAGGCGCCGCTCGGGTCCTGCAGGTCGGCCAGCACCTTGCCCTCTTCGTTGAAGGCGAACACATGGCCGTAGGCTTTCGGCACCGGCCACAGGGCGCGCGGCAGGCGCAGCGTGAGCTTGCGCATGAAGGGCTTTTCCGCCAGCTTGTCGATGGTCGGGTTGCGCGGTTTGACCAGGCCGACCCAGATCTTGCCGTCGCGCCCGCGCATCAGGTTATCCGGATAGCCGGGCAGGTTGTCGAACAGGATGGCGCGCTGGCCGCTGCCGGCGTCGATCTTCCAGATGCGGTAACGCCCCGTTTCGTTGACGTACAGGGTGCGCCCGTCGGCCGACAAGGCGATGCCGTTGGCGAAGGACAGGCCGCTGGCCAGCACCCGGGTCTTGCCGCTGGCCGGATCGTAGGCCAGCACGCGGCCGGTGGCCGACTGCTCCAGGATGTCGAGCACGCTGGCCTCGAAAGTGCCGCCCCATTGCGCGGGAGCGAAGCGGGTCGAGGCATCGGTGAAGTAGATCATGCCGCCAGGCGCCACCACCACGCCGTCCGCGTAGCGGATTGGATCGCCCTCCCCGACCTGCGCCGACAGCACGGTGATCGTGCCGTCCCGGGCGATGGCCAGCAGGCCTTTCATGGCATCGGCGGCGATCAGGCGCCCGGCGGCGTCGAAATCGAAACCGAGCACGCGGCCGCCGGTGCTGGCGAACACTTCGCGCTGGCTGCCATCCGGCGCCATGCGCAGGATCTTGCCGCTCGTGACGGCGGCATACAGCTTGCCGTCCGGCCCCATGGCCAGGTGCTCGGGGCCGTGCTCGGCGCCGATGTCGATCTTCCGCAGGCCGGCCAGCCTGGTATTGGGGGCGTGGGCGCCGACGTAGCCGGGCGCCGCCTGCGGCGTCCATGGCACCGGCTCGGCCGGGACTGGCCACAGCAGCAGGTAGCCCAGGGCCGCGGCCACGGTCAGGCCAAGGCCGGCGCTTATCTTGTATCCGATGGAACTGTCCACTCACACCTCCTACAATGAAGACAGCCGCCATTTTTATCTAAAAGCTAACTTTAGTCGAGCGCCTTCTTGATGCACCCTGCCGCGCGGGGCCGGCGCGGCAACGCACCGATGGCCTTCATGCGTTCAGCTCTGTGTTGAACGTCTTGCCGGCAATGCGCACATTGGCCAGCTTGAGGCGTTTGACGTTATAGACGAACCACGGTTCGCCGGCGTTGCGCGGCGTGCCGAAATCGGCATCGGTGATGGAGATGTCGGTCAATGGCAGCACCGGCGTGCCGGGAGCGCCGTTAAAGCTGCCCGGCACGGGACCGAGGATAACCATGACCTGGTTGCAGGAGTAGGCGCCGTCGGGGCCTTCGACATTGGCGGCGCGCACGCGCGCAATGTGGACGTGCGATACCTGCGGCGGGCGGGTCCGCACCATATCGTCGGACGGCGCGTAGTCGCAATCGATGGTCAGCACGGCGCCGCCGCCGGTCGACGGCGCCCGGGCGCCGCCCGGCAGCGTGCCCGGCAAGGGTTTGTATGGGCGCGGCGTGGTCTGCACGCCGTTCGGCAGCGTGATGTCGCGCACGTACAGGTGGCGCAGGTAGCCGCCGCGGTTCATATTGGTCTTCAGGCGGATTGCCGTCCACAGCGGGTCGCTGGCCCAGTGCGCGTTGCGGAACTCGATGTTCTGCGCGTAGACATGCTCGATGCCGGCCGACATTTCGCTGCCCAGCGTGATGCCGCCATGGCCGCTGTTCATCACGCAGTCCTGGATCAGCATATTGCGCGTGGGGCCGTACTGCGTGTCGCGGTTCTTGCCGGATTTGATGGCGATGCAGTCGTCGCCGGTGTTGAACTCGCAGCCCTCCACCAGCACCGTGTCGCAGGATTCCGGATCGACGCCGTCCGAATTGGGGCCGATGCTGTCCATGCGCACCTTGCTGATATGGACGTTGCGCGAGTTGACCGGGTGGTGGATCCAGAACGGCGTGTTGATGACCAGGTAGCCCTGCATCAGCACATCGCTGCAATCGACGAATTCCACCATGCTGGGGCGCAGCGTGTGGCCCAGGCCAAAGATGCGCTTCTCCGGCGCGATGCCGGCTTCGGACAGCGCCGGCAGGTAGCGCTCGTCGCTGCGCCAGCGCTCGCCCTCGCCCTGGATGCGGGCGCGCGCGGCGGCGTCCAGGTGCGGCGCCACGTCGGCCAGCGAAGCCGGGTTGGCGGGGTTGGGGACGCCCTGGTGCACGCTGCCGGGCAAGGCGGCCTTGGGGTTCATGCTCCACCAGCAGGCGCCGCTGCCGTCCTCAAACGGCACGCCGGCCTGGCCGTTCAGGATGCTGCTCCAGTCCTCGCCGGTGATGGCGATGTTCTTCTGGCCGCGCGCGTAGACCAGGGGGCTGAAGTTCAGGCAGTCGTTGCCCTGCCAGCGCGAGAGCACCAGCTTGCCGTTCCGGCCGCAGTCGTAGTCGCCGTCACGCGCGTAATCGCTGGGGTTGGCGCTGAACAGGACCTGGGCGCCGGCCTTCAGGTGCACGTGCACGTTGGACAGCAGCGTGATCGGCCCTTTCAGGTACCAGTTGCCGGCAGGGATGACGACGCGGCCGCCGCCCGCCTTGTGCGCCGCTTCGATCGCGGCGCGTAAGGCGGGATGGCTGTCGTGCGAACCGGGCGCCTGGGTTTCCAGCTCGCCCTTCCTGCGGATGGTGGGATAGCCCTGCACCTTGGCCAGCTGGCAGGGCTGGGCGCCAAAATCGGTGATCGGGAAATCGCGCTGGGGAAAGGCCAGCGGCCTGGCGAAGCGGCGCTGGATATCGCGTGCGCGCTGCCAGGGGTCGGCCAGCGCCTGGCCGGCGGCGGCGCGCGCGACGGCTAGCGCCGGGACGCCGCTGGCGGCCAGTGCGCCGGCGCTGGCGGCGCCTTTCAACAGTGCGCGGCGGCGCGCGGAATGCGGGACGTCTTTACTCATGGCTGCGGCTTCCATCCTTTTCCATTGTCATATTGCGAGAATACTTTGGCGCGGCTGTCGTAGCGGGCCGCTTCGGCAGCCGTCAGCAGGCGGCCGCCACGCCGCTGCGCCAGGTCGAGCGCTGCGCCGGACAGGCCGCTGCTGCCCGCCTCTTCCCAGCCTTTGCCGGCGCGCGGTTCGCCGCTCCAGCCCCTGCTGCTGATGTGCGGGCCCATGCGGGTGTTGATGTAGCGGACATTATCCCAGGCGGTTGCCACGCCGGGCCGGGCCAGGTAGGTGGCGCCGGGCGGCACGTCGTTGCCGGCCGGGCCGGGGCCGTGCGTCAGGCGGCTGTCCAGGAACACGAAGCCGGGATCGTCTTCGGCCACGGTGCGCGCCTGCACCAGGTAGCCGCCGCTGGCCGGGTTGGCGCTGTCGCCGAGGGAGCGGATCTCGGACTGCTCGAACAGGGCGGCGCGGTTATAGCCCCAGATGAAATCGACGTTGCCCGCCACCAGGCAGCGGTAGAACCAGGCGTAGCCCTTGAGCTGGAGGGTGTCCTGCTCGCTGAGGAAATCGGCGCCGGTGGCGACCAGCCGGCCTTCGCTGCTGAAGTTGAGCGCTTCGGCCTGGGCGCCGATCGTCCTGCTGCGCCAGGTGGTGTTGGCCAGGGTCAGCGTGTCCAGGCGCAGCAGGTCCGCGTCTTCCACCAGGAAGACCGCGCGCCCGCCGCCGGCGCCGGGCGCCAGCGGGGCCTGGCCGGCGCCGCTGCCGGGATTAACGCCATCGCTGTTCTCGGCGGCGATGACGGTACCGCTGCGCGACTCCCCGCGCAAGGTGACGTTGTCCTTGCCGCGCAGGTAGAGCAAACCTTCATGGCGGCCGTTGGCCAGCGTGATCGTGACTGGCTGCGCGCGCGGCACATGCCGCATGGCGTGGTTCAGGGCGCCCTGCACGGTGCGGAAATCGGCCTTGCCGGTGGCCGCCACGCGCAGCGCCACCGCTTGCGCCGTGGCTTGCCCCGTGTTTTGCGCCTGCGGCGCGCGTTCGCGCGTGCGGAAGGTCCAGGCGGCAGCCTTCCCGATGCCGTCGAAGGCTTGCCCGGCCAGCGTGGCGCCGCTGAAGACATTGCCGTCCACCAGCACGTAGTATTCCGTGCCATAGGCCAGCTTGCCATCGTGCGGGCGGATGGTGACGGTGGCGCCGTCGGCGCTGATCGCCTGGTAGCGCACCACGCGTTTGAAGCCATCCCGCGTGGCGCCGATTTCGTCCAGCTCCATACCGGGGCGGATGGTATCGACCGTTACGCCGTCGGCGGCGCGCACGATGCGGATGGCGCCGTGGGCGCGGATGCCCGGCGCGCGGTCGAAGCGGATCTGCAGGCGCGTGTCGATGGGGACGTCGCGTTCCCGTGCGGCCGGCTGCACGGCGCGCGCCAGCGCGTAGCGGCGCGACGAGGCGGCGAAGGCTGGACCGACGCGCACATCCAGCGCCAGCGCAACGTTCGGGTCTTCCGCGCTGGTGAGCGTGACCGTGGTGGCGCCTTCCGCGCGCGGCTGCAGCACCAGCTGTTCGCCTTCCACGCTGGCCTCGGCGACCGCCGGATCGCTGGCGGCGGCGTGGAAGCGGATGGCGCGCAGGCCGGTACGCGCGACGGCGCGCACCTCGTAACGCTGCGCGGCCTCGCCGGCCTGCAGGGCAAGCCGGCGGTGGCGGTGCACCAGGCCGATGCTGGTGGGCGGCTGCGCCATGTCGCCGGCGCGCAGGCCGTCGATTTCGAAAGCGCCGCCCTGCGCCAGCACGCCGATGCGCGGCGGCAGCGGGTTCGGTTCATCGACGCCGATCAGGCGGGTGCCGTTCAGATGGGCGGTCAGCGCGGCGCCGTCAACATCGAGGCGGATAGTGTAGAAGGTGTTGCCGGGCGCGGGTTCGGTGCGCACTTGCTTGAGGAATTTCGGCTGGCCGTCGGTCATGCGGACGATGTTGACGGATACCCTGCCGCCGTCCGGCGCCACCTCCAGGCCAAAGCCGAGCCAGTTGCGGTCGTCCGCATGGCGGACAATGACGTAGCCCTGGCCGGCACCGCCAGCGACGGGCCGCAAGCGCGCCTCCACGAAGTAGGCGCCAGCCGTCGCCGCCGCCGTCTGCACGGCAGGCACCAGTGCCACGCCGCCGGACGGCGCACCCGACGCCGGCAGCACGCCGCCAGGCGCGTCTTCGCCATGCAGCGCCGCGCCAGCGCGCGGCGCCACGCCGCCGCCGGCGCCCGGCCCGGCCGCAGGCGCGACCACCCACGGCTGGTTGCGGCACCATGCCGCGCCACCGGCGCAGGCGGACTGCGCGACGGCGTGCGCCGCTGCCGGCAGCAGCACGCAAGCCAGCAAGAAGCCGCGCACCATCCTAGAACTTGTACTCGACCGAGAAGCGATAGACGCGGCCCAGCATATCCGCCAGCGAGGTCACATAACCGCCGCTATACAGGCTGTTGGAGGTCAGCGGTGGCCATTCTTCGGTCAGGTTGTTGACACCGAAGCTGATGGTGGCGTTCCTGATGCCGGTATAGCGCACGTTCAGGTTGTACTGCTTGTAGGCCTCCACCTTGGTCAGGGTCGAGCCGGCACGCGGGGTGATGTCGGTGACGCCGGTGTTATAGCGCTGCGACAGCGTCCCGGCCCATGCGCCGTTGGTGTAGGTGAGCGCGGCGGTGTGCTTCCAGCGCGGATTGATCTGCGGCAGGCCGGCCAGGCCGGAGTTGGGGCCTGCGCTGCCGTAGCGGCCATCGTTGGTGATGATGCCCACGTTGCTCAGCCACGGGCCATTCTTCTCCGACTGGAACTCATACTTGTCGGTATAGGTGCCGTCCAGTTTCGCATCGAAGGTGCCGAAGCTGGTTTTCGGGAAGCGGTAGCTGGCCGACAGGTCCAGGCCACGGATGCGCGTCTGGCCCCGGTTGGCCTGGCTGGCCACGATGTGGTCGATGGTGCCGTCCGCATTGCGCACGAAGTTGACCTCGTACTTGGCGGGGTTCTGCTGGATTTCCGTAATGGTCACGGCGCCCAGCACGTCGCGCAGCTTCAGGCCCCAGTAGTCGACGGTGAACGACAGGTCCTTCATCGGTTCCAGCGCGAAACCGAACGAGAAGCCGCGCGATTTTTCCGGTTTCAGGAAGTCGTTGTTGGGCGACTTGGTCCAGTAGTTGGTGGCGACGTTGCAGACCTGGTCGAAGGTGTAGCCCTGCTTCGGCGTACCGGTGCCGGGCACCAGCGGCTGGGTGCTTGGGCACAGGACGGGATCGTCCATCACCTGGTTGCGCACCTCCGGCGTCGGGTTCTGGATGTCGATGATGGACGGCGCGCGGAAACCGGTGTTGACGTTGGAGCGCAGGACCAGCTGCTGGAACGGCTGCCAGCGTGCAGCCAGCTTGGGATTGATGGTGGTCTGTTTCAGGTCGCCGTAGCGGTCGGCGCGCACGGCGGCGTTCAGCAGGAACTTGTCGGTGATCGGCGCTTCGGCCTCCATCAGCAGCGAGGCGATGGTGCGGTGGATCTTCTTGGCCACGCCTTGCGGGGTCTCGCCCACCAGGTCGGTCTGCACCACGTTGCCGGCAGCGTCGATGTTGTAGCTGCCGTCGGCTTTTTTCAGCACATAGTCGAGCGGCGCATTGAACGTCTGCGCGCCATCGCGGCGCAATTCACCCGCCACGGCCAGGGTCAGCATGCCGCCCGGCAGTTCCCACAGGCCCTTGGACAGGGTCACGTCCACGCTCTGGTTGAACGCCTTGTTCAGGCGGTAGGTGTAATCCAGCGCCTGGATGCTCTTCAGGTATTCGACGCCGGCCGCGTCCTGCGGGCCGAACGGGTTCAGGATGCCTTTGTCGAAGCCTTCCTGCGCCTTGGAGTAGAGGATATAGCCTTCGCCGACGCGGGTATCGCGCTTCGATTCGCCGTAGTTCAGGCCCGCGCGGTAGTCCCAGCCCAGCACTTCGCCTTCAGCCGTCAGCACGATGCGGTCGTTGGTCTGTTCGTCGTTGCGGTAGGCCGGACCCAGTTCGGCCGGACCCCACTGGAAGTAGATGGTCCGGTTGTTCATATTCAGGTCGCTCACCGTGCCCGGGGTCTTGGCCGGGTCGATGTACATGGCCGGGGTATTGCTGCCGGTGTTGCTGCCGACGACCTGCACGGCCGGGGTAATGCCCTTGCCCGGATAGTATTTGCTGGTGGCCGGCAGCGAGTAGGTGGTGAACGGCTGCGGCGTATTCGGCACCTGCATGCCGCGGAACTTCTGCACCGTGAACTCGGAATGCAGCAGGTCCAGGTCCAGGCGGTGGCCGCCGGACAGGTTCAGGCTGCCGCGCGCGCTGACGGTGGTGATTTCGCTGCCGTCGGTTACGGCCGTCCAGTACACCGGATTGCGCGCGCAGCCCGGCGCATAGACCGGCGTGGCGGCAGTGCTGTTGTTGCCCAGGGTCGGCGTAGAGTACGGCGCCATGCAGCCGGTGGCAAAAGTCGGGTTGTAGCTGGAGTTCGCATTGCGCGCGAAGCCGAAGTTGGCGGACGGGTTCGGATTGCGGGCGTCCGGCGTGATGCCCAGGCCCAAGGTGCGCAGGATGGCCGGGTCATGCTGCTGCGGGCGGTCGCTCTGGAACAGCGCGTCCTTCTTCTGGTGGTCGATCGCGATGTAGGCATTCCAGCCGTCGCGCGACAGCTTGCCCACGCCGAAGATGGCGCCGAAACCCTTGGTGTCGCCGCCGCCGTCTTCGGTCGGGGCGTATTCGGCCTTGACGGCCGCGCCTTCGTAGCCACGCTTGGTCCAGAAGTTCTGCACGCCGCCGATGGCGTCCGCGCCGTAAATGGAGGCGGCGCCGCCGTTCAGGGTTTCCACGCGGTCGAGCGCCATGCGCGGGATCACATTGACGGAGACATACTGGTCCTGCAGCGGCTCATTCGCCAAGCGGCGGCCATTCAGCAGGGTCAGGGTACGCATCGGCCCCAGGCCGCGCAGGTTGATCATCGGGCCGGCCGCGCCGGTATTGGTACCGAGCGACATGGACTGCGGCATCTCCAGCACCAGGTCTTTCAGTTCGGTGTGGCCGCGCGCTTCCAGCTCGGCGGACTTGATGGTGACGAGCGGGGTGGCGCCTTCGTTGGCGACGCGGCGGATCAGCGAGCCGGTGACGACCACCGATGCGACGGGTTCTTCCGCTGCGGGTGCTGCAGTCTGCGCGATTGCCTGGTTAGCCATCTGCAGCACGGCCATGGCTACCGACGAAGCCAATACCGCGCGCCTGGTTTTCGGGCCTGCGACGTAATTCATGTGTCTCCTCCATGTATGCGATCAAATTGGTTTGATCGATTTTCGATTTTGGTATAACCAGAGACTAAAGTGGTTAGGCCAATTTCACAAGCAAAAAATCCAGATCGATGCAAAAAAGCCACTTCCGGCCTGTCCAGATTGTTGTTTTGGCCTGACCAATTTAGAATTCCCGCATGGAGACGGGATCACCGCGCCGTTCTGCCCGGACGGCTATATTAGCGGCGCTCGCCGCCGGACGCGTGAACCATCGATATTCGACCAAGGAGACACCGATTTGAACAAGCCTCGCCAACAGCCGCCAGCGCCACAACTGCGCCGCCGCAGCCTGCTGCAAGCCGGCGCCGCCGCCCTTCTCGCACCGCACTGGCTGCCCGCGCTGGCGTCCACGCCGCCTGCGGCAGCACGCCGCGCCGCCTGGCGCCGCGCCGACGCCATCGTCGCCAAACTGCGCGGCCATGTGCGCTTCCCCAAACGCGACTTCCTGGTGACGGACTTCGGCGCCCAGCCATGCCAGACAAAGCTGGTCAAAGCCTGGGTCACGCACGACGACCAGGCGCTGGTGCCAACCCAGGCCGACAACGCACACGACTGCTACCCTCATTTCAAGGCCGCGATTGAAGCTTGCGCAGCGGCCGGCGGCGGCCGCGTCGTCATCCCCAAAGGCTACTGGTACTGCGCCGGACCGATCGTGCTGCGCTCCAATGTCCACGTGCACCTGCAGGCGGGCGCCCACATCCTGTTCTCGCAATATCCCGACGACTACGCGCGCCACGGTGAGTTCGACTGCGGCGACAATGGCAAGCTCACGCTCTCGCGCTGGCAAAGCAACGACTGCCTGAACTACGCTCCCATGGTGTACGCACTGAATGCCCGCAACATCGCCCTGACCGGCGAAGACTGGACTTCCAGGCTGGATGGCCAGGGCGGCGTCCCATTCAACGAAGCCGGCGACTGCTGGTGGTCCTGGAAAGGCCGCAACCGCACCATGAACGCGGTCTCGCAAACCACCGCGCCCGGCTACAAGGAAGGCCAGCCGACGCAGGTGGTGCCCAATCCATTGAACAAGCCCTTGCAGGACATCGCGCCCGGCCTCAGCGCCGCGCAGCGCAAGCTGATCGAAGGCGAAGGCGATAAATGGCGCAGCGACGAACGTTACCTGCCCGCCCTGTCCGAAGCCGGCGTGCCGGTCGAGCAGCGGGTATTCGGCAAAGGCCACTACCTGCGCCCTTCCATGATCCACTTCATCAACTGCAGCAACGTCCTGCTGCAGGGCTACCACGTGCAGAACACGCCGTTCTGGCAGCACCACCCGGTCAACTGCCGCAACCTGGTGATCCGCAAGGTGCACGCCGAGAGCCGCGGCCCGAACAGCGACGGCTTCGACCCGGAGGCCTGCGACCACGTACTGGTGGAGGACTGCGTGTTCGATTCAGGCGACGACTGCATCGCCATCAAGGCCGGCAAGAACCGCGACACCCAGTACGGGCCGACGCGCAACGTGGTGATCCAGGGCTGCACCATGCACAGCGGCCACGGCGCCGTCACCCTTGGCTCGGAAATGGCCGGCGGCATCGAGCACGTCTACGCGCGCGACCTGGTGTTTGAAAATGCGCACTGGGCCACCGACCCGCTGAACATCGCCATCCGCCTCAAGACGAATATGAACCGCGGCGGCTACCTGCGCCACTTCTACGTGAAGAACGTGAAAGTGCCGAACGGCGTGCAGCTCAGTCCATCGCACTATGCCCTGCTGCCAGGCTCGCCGATCGACACCAAGGGCCTGGCCACGGCCGCCGGCGCAGTCGTCTCCTTCGACTGCGATTACGCCCCCACCGCCGACAGTGTGCGCATCCGCCCGCCGGAAGTATCGGACATCCATATCGAGAACGTCACCGTCGGCAATGTGGACAAGGACGGCACGCGCGGTTCCTGCTACCAGGCCATCGCCATCCTCGGCCCGGTCGCCAGCGACTACAACGGCCCGCAACCGGCGCCGCCCGTCCTGCCGGTGCGCCGCGTCAGCGTGAGCAACTGCGATTTCGGCAATCCGGTCAATGCAGCGCAGCCGATCGCGCTGTACAACGTGGCCGGCCTCACGCTGGAAAACGTGAAAATCAGCGGCAAAAAGCTCGATACCATCATGACAAGCTGATTGGACAAGCAGGCGGATCGCCGTTATGCTACCAAGAATGATGATGGATAGCATACTGACGCGCATCCAGGCCTCGGCCTCATCGCGCGATACGTCCCTGCTGCAGGAACTGGTCGATACAGTGCGCCCAACGCATGCCAGCGACCTGCAGCAAGCCACCAACCGCCTGCGCGCACTCGCGCATCTACTGGCGACACACCCCGAATGGGCGCAGGCCCTGCGCAACTACCTGGCCGGCATCATCGGCCAGCGCAAGCTGGTGCACCTGCTGACCGATACCGGCATCCTGCAGAACCAGGGCTTTTTCGGCGAGCTATGGCGCCGCCTGAACCACAAGTGGCTGCCGCCCACGGTCAACGACGACTACCTGAAAGATGTTTTCGGCCTGGTCTTCCACCGGCCCGACGACTATCGCTGGGTCAACGGCGTCGATCCCGCGGTCTGGCTCGACCTGCTGCGCGCACTCGACCTGCCGCAGCGCGGCTGGCTGCGCGAGCACGGTCTGGGCGAGCTGCTGGAAGCGGTGCAGGTACTGTCCTACCGCATCAGCGCGATCGGCCTTGAGCCGGAACTGGTGCGTGTGCACCCGGACATTGAACGCTTCGAATCCCCCTTCCTGCGCCAGAACGCAGAAGTGGTGCAGTTCACCGAAGCGTGGCGCGCGCGCCTGGTCGAACCGGACGCCGAGGTGCCCGACGCGCGCCACATCGACGTGCTGCTTGACCAGTGCGAAGAAATCATCGGCCGCGCCAAGCGCACCGCGTCCGTACAGGGCGTATCGGTCAGCCTGACGCGCCTGCTGCTGCGCCTGACGCAGAGCATCGAACGCCTGCGCGCCATCCTCGACCTGGTGGAGGCGCCGTCAACGGATGCCGCCCTGCCCGGCGCGCTTGACCTGCTGCGGCAACTGGTGGAAGCGGACAACCGCAAGTGGAGCCTGTCCGACCTGTTCCAGACCAATACCGAGCTGCTGGCGTTGCAGGTGACCGAGCACGCGGGCCGCTCCGGCGAGCACTACGTCGCGAGTACGCGCGGCGAATGGCTGTCCATCATGCGCTCCGCCTCCGGCGCCGGCTTCATCGTCGGCTTCATGGCCATGCTCAAGGTGCTGATGGCAAGCCTGGTGCTGGCGCCGATCGGCTATGCCGTGCTGTATAGCCTGAATTACGCCTTCGGCTTCATGCTGATCCACGTGCTGCATTTCACCGTGGCCACCAAGCAGCCCGCCATGACAGCGGCGCGCATTGCCGCCGCCATCAACGACGGCTCCAAAAAGCTGGACGAGCTGGCGGACCTGGTGGTGAAAGTGCTGCGCTCGCAGTTTGTCGCCATTGTCGGCAACGTCGCCATTGCCATGCCCACCGCCTTTGCCATTGCCGTCGGCTGGCAATTCGCCTTCGGCAGCAAGCTCGCCGGCGCCGAGAAATCGCTGCACCTGCTGCACGATATCGATCCGCTGCACAGCCTGGCCCTGCCGCATGCCGCGATTGCCGGCGTGTGCCTGTTCCTGGCGGGCCTGATCTCCGGCTACTACGACAACAAGGCGGCCTACAACGACATTGCCGCGCGCCTGCGCCAGCTCGCCTGGCTGCGCCGCCTGCTGGGCGAACAGCGCCTGGCGCGCGTTACCGCCTACATCGGCCAGAACCTCGGCGCGCTCGCGGGCAATTTCTTCTTCGGCATCATGCTGGGGTCCATCGGCACCATCGGCTTCGTCTTCGGCCTGCCGATCGACATCCGCCACGTTACGTTCTCCAGCGCCAACTTCGCCTTCGCGCTGGTCGGACTGGATTACCAGCTGACGACGCAGCAATGGGTGCTGTCGCTGACCGGCATCGTGCTGATCGCCCTGACCAACCTGGCAGTGAGCTTCTCACTTGCGCTGATGGTCGCCCTGCGCTCGCGCCGCATCAGCTTCGGCCAGGGCAGCGCCCTGCTCGGCCTGGTCTGGCAGCGCTTCCGCCAGGCCCCGCGCAGCTTCTTCGTACCGCCGCGCGAAGTGGACGCTGGCGGCGAGCACGCCTAGATCCGCACCAGGCCGCGGAAGCCACGCGCGGCGTAGTAGGACTCGGCGCCATTGTGGTAGACGAATACCTGGCCATAGCGGCGGTCGCAAAACAGCGCGCCGCCCTGCCGGCGGATGCTGGCCGGCGTCTCGATCCAGCTTGACGTCTTGCGGTCAAACTCGCCCAGCGTCTGCAGGTAGCGGTATTGTTCTTCGTTGAGCAGTTCGACACCGATTGCCGCGGCAAGTTGCAGCGCACTGCCAGCGGGCTTGTTCTCCTTGCGCGCCGCCAGTGCGTCCTGGTCGTAGCACAGGCTGCGGCGGCCTGCGGGGCTCTCCGGCGCGCAGTCGCAGAAGACGATTTCCCCGCTCGTGTTATCGACGCCGACAACATCCGGCTCGCCGCCAGTGCGCTCCATCTCCGCCAGCACGGCCAGCTTGCCGCCGCCCGCCTCCAGGCGCGCCTGCACGGCGCTCCATTCCAGCCCTGCATGCCGCTGCATATTCGATTCGAAACGCTGCCTGAGTAGTTCGATCATCATCCTGCCCTCCCCAGGCACCATCTTACTTCACCAGCACCTTGTCGGTGCGGCGCAGCCAGGCCTCGTGGATCACGCTCCAGGTAACGCCGCCGTCCAGCGAAGAATCCCAGACGTGGTGGACGCCGCCGGGAATCGGCTTCCATACGGTGCGGTGCAGCTCGCGTTCACCTTTGTCATTGGTCCAGTAGCCGCTCATCAGCATACGGTCGCCCTGCCAGCCGCCGTCGATCGGGGCGAAATTGCCGCGCGCGCTGGTCCAGACGTGGCGCCACAGTTTGTGGCGGCGGTCGTACATGCTGAGGCTCGTACCGGCGCCGTTTTCCGCGCCATTGCCGCGCCACCATTCCTGCAACACGCAGCCTTGTTCAATCTTTTCGATCAGCGTATGGCCGAGCAGCTTGCCATTGCGGTCGATAGCTTCCCAGTTGCCGACCCAGAAGTCGAAGTGCCTGTACTCCGGCGCACTGCACGGTTCCGCCGCCTGGGCGACGCTGGCGGCCAGCAGAGCAACGGTGGTCAGGAATTTACGCAGCATTTTGAGTCCTTCTGAAGTGGTTTGGATGGAGCCATTGTCAGCCCCCGCCAGCGCCAGCGATAGCCAGGTTTTGAACATCACCATTTCAAAAATGGACAACCGCGCTAGAATCACAGGCATGAGCACATTCCCGACAAGCCGCCTGGCTTGGAACGATTACCAGGTCATCCTGGCGGTGGCGCGCCACGGCTCCCTGTCCAAGGCGTCGCAGGCGCTTGGCACCAGCCACCCCACCCTGTTCCGCCGCGTGCGCGACATCGAGGCCAGCCTGGGCACGGCCCTGTTCGAGCGTAGCCGGCAAGGCTACCGCCCAACGTCGGCGGCGGCCGGGCTGCTGCAGCTGGCGGAAGAATTCGACCGGCGCCTGCGCGACATGGAGCGGGACGCGGAAATGGCGGCCGCCGGACGCCTGACCCTGGCCACGACCGAAGTGCTGGTGCCGCGCGTGATGCCGCTGCTGCTGGCGCGCTGCCGGCGCGAACTGCCGCAATTGGCCTTCAACCTGGTGACCGGCGAAAGCCTGGCCAATGTGCGCCAGCGCGAAGCCGACATCGCCCTGCGCTCAGGCGGCGAGCCCGATGGCGAGCTGATTGGCCGCGTCATCTGCAATATCGAAGTGGCGATCTACGCGCCGGTGGACTGGCCCAAGGTCGCCGAAGACAAGCTGCACCTGCATAGCTGGATCACGGTAGACGAAACGCTGGGCCACCTGGCCTCGTCGCAATGGCTGGAAGCGCAAGGCCTGGCGCGGCATGCCGTGGTGCGCTGCTCCAGCACGCTGGCCGTGTGCCGCCTGATCGAGGAAGGCCTGGGGATTGGCATACTGCCCTGCCACCTGGGCGACGCCAACCCGCGCTTGCGCCGCGTCTCATCGCTGCTGACCGATTTCCGCTCGCAACTGTGGCTGCTGACGCCGCGCCAGCTGCGCGGCGTGCCGAAGGTCTCCGCAGCGGTCGAATGCCTGACCGCCGGGCTGCGCGAAATGAAAGACCTGTTCGAAGGCCGCCTAGTTGGCCGCCGCCGCGTGCGATAGGGAGGTGCCCTGCGCCTTGCGCGACTTGCGGTACAGCCAGGGCTCCTGCGGATTCGCGTCCGCCCACAAGCCGACGCGCGAGGCGCGCGCCGCCGCCTCCATGCCGAGCAGGCCGATATCGTGGTTGTACTGGCGGTAGACCCAGGCCATGCCATTGCGCACCTGCGCCACGTTGGCGTTCACGCCGCCGCAATGCACTACCGCCACCATGCGGCCGTAGCGGTCCGTCTCGCCCGCTTCAAGCGCCGCATTGCGACCGAAGCACAGCAAGGACAGCGCCTGCTTGGAGCGCGCGCCGAAGGGCTGCTTCTTCTCCGGCGCGTCGATGTTCGCCAGCCGCACCTTCACCTGTTTGCCGTTGCGCAGCACGGTCAGTGTGTCGCCATCGGAAACACCCACGACCTGGTCGGCATGGGCCTGGGCGCAAAACAGCGCAAGGAGCAACGCAATCTTCTTCATCGGTTCCGGCAGTGTTCAAGGGAGCCGAATTGTACGCGGAACGCCGCTGCCGCGCAGCTTTTTACCCAGGCGTCGCCAGCCGATCACGATGCCGGTGATGCTCATGACGGCGCCGCCGATACTCAGGAAGATCAGCAGCATGTCCCACAAGGGGCGGCGTTCCAGCAAGGGCAGCCAATCCCAGCTATGCAGCATGGCGAACAGCCAGCGGCTGCTACGCTTGCCGCGATCGCTGCGCCCCACCACGGCGCCAGTGTAAGGATCGAGATATACCCAGCTGGCTTGCGGATCGTCGAATTCCACGCGCAGCACCGGCAATGGTTTGGCGCTGCCGCCCGTCATGGTATGGGCATCGCGGTTGTAGTAATACAGGTCGTAGACCGACTGCATTGCGAAGCGCGGCACACTGCCAGGCAGCAGTTGCGCCGCAGCGGTGCGCAGCGCCGCAGGGTCGAGCTGCAGCGGCTGCGCCGTTGCGCCATCGAGCAGGACCGGCTTGCCGCCTGCGGCAAAAGCCTGCACCACCACCCTGCCCTGCACCCGCGTCCAGCGCAGCTCACGCACGCTTCCGCCGGCGGCTGCCAGCAAGGCGGACGGCGCGGCAACCGACGCGGCCAGCGATGGCGCTCCGCCCTCCAGCGCCTGCGCCTGTAATGGCGCAGCGTCCGTATCGAAGACGCGCCAGGGATTCATCGACATCAGGCCACTGAAGATCCAGGTA
Source organism: Pseudoduganella sp. (assembly GCF_041914865.1). NCBI lineage: Bacteria > Pseudomonadati > Pseudomonadota > Betaproteobacteria > Burkholderiales > Oxalobacteraceae > Pseudoduganella > Pseudoduganella sp. The sequence continues at coordinate 35,192 of NZ_JAYSCO010000045.1, forward strand.
ATGGTGGTCAGCGCAAACAGCAGGCCGCCGATGTGGTGCCAGCGCATGAAGCCCTGGTATGGCGTGCGCCCGCCGTTGCGGTAAGGCCGGACAAAACGCCAGCGCATGATGCCCACCACCGTGCCGCTCAAGGCCATGGCGATACCTGCGATCGACAGCCAGTTGACGATATCGCTCCAGTAGCTGTCGAAGATGTTGCCGCGGAATGGATAGAGCCAGTGGATCCATGCCCCGGCATAGTTCCACAGGCGTTCGCTGCGCGTGGCGTCGCGCACCACTTCGCCGGTACGCCCCGAGATATAGAGCATGGTCTTGCTGGCATCATCCACCTCTACGCGGTGCAGCGGCCGGTGCGCATCCAGTGCCCGCGAATGGGTGAAGGCATCCTCCGCAATCACATCCAGGTAGCGCAGGCCGGCGCCGGGCGCCGCGAAAGCGGCGGCGCTGGCAAGGGCGCGCGCCCTGTCCGTGGCCGGCAGGCGCGTGCCGCCCATCGCATCGATCGCCACGGTGGCGCTGCCCTTGGCTTTGGGCGTAGCGAAGTAAGCCGAACGGCCGCCACTGGCCGCTGCGAGGCGCAGCTCTTTCAGCGGCGCATCCACCGCGGCGCGGGCCAGGGCCTGCTGCGGCGACAGCAACGGCGCTTCCGCTGCCAGCGGCGGTAAATGCCGCAGCCGCTCGGCATCGGTCAGTTTGGGGTAGCCGACATACATCATGACCACCCCGGAGACGAACCACATGGCGAAGAAGGCGCACAGGATCACGCCCAGCCAGCGGTGCACCAGGAACAACAGCCGTTTAAAGCGTGCTCGCATGGCGGCCTCAGAACGCTACGCGCAAGGTGGCATCGACCGTGCGCGGTGCGCCCAGGTACGCCATGGTGGACGTGGTGTTCAACGCATGCACCCGGTTACCGGCATTGCGCACGCGGCCCACCAGCGACATGTTGCGGTCCAGCTGGTAGCTCAGGCCCAGGTCGAACAGCGTGTAGGCAGGCCATTCAATCGTGTTGGCCGCATCCGCATAGACGGCACCGACATAACGCACGCCGGCCGAAGCCTTGAGCACAGGCGAAACAGCGTACGACAGCCAGGCATTGGCCACCGTTTTCGGCGTGGCCGCCGGCGTCTTGCCGGCCAGCGAAATGCCGCCCTGGCGGAAGTTCTCGTACTCGGCATCGACATGGGTAACATTCGCCTGCAGCGAAAGCTGCGGCAGCGGCTGCAGGCCCAGTGCCAGCTCAACGCCTTGCGATGACTGCTCGCCCACCAGCACCGTCAGCGCAGTGTTGTTCGGGTCCTGCGTGGCGATGTTCTTGCGCACGATCCTGTATGCCGCCAGCGTGGCAGTGCCCTTGCCCTGCCAAAAATCCAGCTTGGACCCGATCTCCGCCTGGCGGCCGGAAGTCAGCTCGCTGTTGTTGCGCACATCCGCAAAGGAAGCCGTGGACAACACGCCGGACGGCGGGTCGGCCGCTGTGGCGTACTGCACATACGCCATGGCGCCCGGCGCCACGTCCCACACCAGGCCCGCGCGGCCGGTATTCGGACGGTAGCTGCGCTCGAAGCTGGCCGGGTTGGCGGCCGTGACTTCGCGGCGGTTGACCAGCTCCAGCTCGATACGTTCGCTGCGCAGCGCCGTCACCAGGTGAAGCGCCGGCGCCAGCGCCGTGCGGTTCTCAACGTAGGCGGCCACGGTCTTGACGCGGTTGTCTCGGTCGGGACGGAAGCCCGGCGCCATGCCCGGGATATCAAAGAACCGCTCGGTCACGAATTTGTAGGGATCCACCGTGCTGACCGTGGACGACAGGCTGTTCGGGAAGCGCGTCTGCTTGTTGGCGCTCAGCTCCAGGCCGAATGCCCAGTCGCTGCGCTGCCCGCCCAGCATGCCCTTATACATGCCATCGAAACGGTCGCCCACCACGCGCTGGTCATGCCGCTGCAGCAGCGTGCTGGAACGGATCACCGCCGTATTGCCCGGATTGAAGCGATAGCCCTCCACATTGCGATAGTCACGCAGCGCATCGTAGGCATACAGGGTGTTGGTGAACTGCAGCGCGTCCGAAACGCGCCAGTCGGCGACAGAGCGCAGCCAGTGCACGCGCTGGGCGTACACGCCGTCCGCGCTATTGTAGTTCTTGTAGCGAGTGGCGTCATCGATGCGCGCCTTCCCGCTGACAGGATTCAGCAGCGGCGTGCCCCAGTAAGGTCGCCCCACGTCCTCGTCCTGGAATTCATAGGCCAGGGTGTGCGTGAACCGCGCACCAAAGTCGGAGCGGACGGATGCCGCCAGCTGCGTCGATTTGCTCGAACTGCCATCGACCCAGCTGCCGCTGTCGCGGTGGTTGATATCGATGCGGCCAAAATGCTGCACCCCGTCGCCATCGCCCGACAGGCGCCGGTTCAATCCAAGCGACGCCTCCTTCAAGCGATTGCTGCCCAGGCGCAGGCGCGCCTCGCTGAATTCGCCACGCTCGGCGACCTTGGTGATGTAATTGATGGAGCCACCGACCGCGCCGGAACCGTACAGGAAGCTCGATGGCCCGCCGATCGCCTCGACGCGGTCATAGATCCAGCTATCGACCGGGCGCGCCGCAATCGAGTACTGCACGCTGATGCCGTTGAACAGCTGGCTGATGGAACTGCTGCCGAAGCCGCGATAACTGACACCGATATTGCCGGGCGCATTATGCGCGGTCACACCGGGAATGGCGCGCAGGATCTCCTGCGTATCCTGCGCGCCGCGTTCGTCGATCAAGGCGCGGTCGGCCACACTGACGCTGGCCGGCGTTTCGCGCACCGTCAGGCCAAGGCGGCTGCCGGTGCCGGCCTGGCCGTCAAGATCAAACACGCCGCCGCTGCGCAATGCGGTGGCGGACACCTCAACGGTGGGCATGGTGGCGCTGGTCTGCGCGCCGGCAGGCGCCGCCACGAAAGCGCAGGCGAGCGCGTACGGAAGTTGGGATGGAAAAGACATCGTAAATAACCTGGTTAGCCGCCCGAAAAGGACGGATTAAGCCGGCACGGGCAAATAGCCGGTGCAAAAGCGCGCCACGGCCAGCAACGGCCGCAGGCGAACCCCGAGAATGTGCGAACGGACAGCGGCGAGCTGAATGATTTACATCAAATCGCCGGGATTACGCGTGTGGGGGTGCGCGCGACTGAGGGCTGGACCAGGCGGCCAGCCGGCGTGGGGATTGGAAGTAAAGCGCAGGATAGCCTTCCCGCACTTCAAGAGGATGGACCAGCGGCGCCGCCAACGGTTCGGGCACCGAATGGTTGGCATGCACCAGGCAGAACGCGCAATGTTCGCCGTGCTGGGCGCTGGCTGGATCTTTCGCGGCGCCATCGTCGCTGATCTTCACCAGCTTCATACCGTCCTGCGTACACAGTTCGGCCCAGCCGCCGCCCGCACCGGCATGGGTAACCGCCGGCGCCAGGGCAGCAAACAGCATCACCAGGCAGGCAAGCCAGGCGGTGAAGCGGTGGGCTGGGGAGGCGCGTTTCATAGGGCCCCGATTCTAGCACAGGGCCCGCAACAATTACTCCACCCAGCTGAAGCCATCGCGCGCCAGCAGCGCAAACGATTCCGGCGGGCCCCAGGTGCCGGCCGCATAGGCATTCGGCTTCTCGCCCAGCTGCTCCCAGCCGTTGATGATGGGCTCCGCCCACTCCCAGGCCGCCTCCAGTTCATCGCGCCGCATGAAATGCGTCAGGCGGCCGCGCACCACATCGATCAGCAAGCGCTCGTAGGCCTCGGCGCGGCGCTGCGAGAACGCCGACTGCAGATCCAGGTTCAGCGCCACCTGCTGCATCTGCATGCCGCTGCCAGGTTGCTTGGCCATCAGCTGCAACTTGATCGCCTCCTCCGGCTGCAGCTCGATCACCAGGCGGTTGGCCACGCCGGCCGGGTTTTCCGGGAACAGCGGGAACGGTGGGTTGGCGAATTCGATCACGATCTTGGACGAGCGGCGCTGCATGCTCTTGCCGGTGCGCAGGTAAAACGGCACTTTCGACCAGCGCCAGGTATCGACATATGCGCGCAAGGCGACAAAAGTCTCGGTGCTGCTGTCGGCCGGCACGTTGCGCTCCTCAAGATAGCCCGGCACCTCCTGGTTGCCGCGCACCCCGCGCACATACTGGCCGCGCACCGTATCGCGCGCGATGGTGGCCAGGTTCATACGGCGCAGCGAACGCAGCACCTTCAGCTTTTCATCGCGCACCGCATCCGGCGCCAGCGACGCGGGCGGCTCCATCGCCACGATGCACAGCAGCTGCAGCAGATGGTTCTGCACCATATCGCGCATGGCGCCGGTGCTGTCGTAGAAGCCGGCGCGGCTACCCACGCCAACCTCCTCCGCCACCGTGATCTGCACGCTGGTGATATTCGGCGCGCGCCACAGCGGCTCCAGGATCGAATTCCCGAAGCGCAGCACCATCAGGTTCTGCACAGTCTCCTTGCCCAGGTAATGGTCGATACGGTAGATCTGCGACTCTTCGAAATGCTTGCCCACCGCCTCGTTGATCTCCACTGCGGAAGCCAGGTCGCGCCCCAGCGGCTTCTCCAGCACCACGCGCGCATTGCGGTCGACCAGGCCCGCCTCGGCCAGCTTGTCGCAGATCGTGGTGAACAGAGAAGGCGCCGTAGCCAGGTAGAACACGCGCTCAGCGCCCTGGCGCGAAGCCTTGGCCAGCGCCGCCATGCTGTCCTGCTGCACATCGATGCGCACGAACTCCAGCAATTGCAGGAAGCTCTGCCACGCCTCTTCCGTGAAGTTTGCCTGGGCGATGAAGGAACGCGAATGCTCCTCCACGAACGCCAGGTAAGCGCCGCGGTCGAACTCCTGGCGCCCGGTGGAAATGATGCGCGTGGCCGGCGGCAGGTTGCCGTGCAGGTGGGCCATGTACAGCGCAGGCAGCAGCTTGCGCATGGCCAGGTCGCCGACCCCGCCGAAGATGATCATATCGAGGGGCAGGCCGTTTTCAGCTTGGGGAGTGGTGGTCATGTCGAGGCTTCAGGTAGTCAGGGTAGCGAGTCAGAATGCTAATAATACCTAAACTCTCATTTGCCGGCAGGAGACGCCTGCCGCCAGCGGGGATTCAATACCGTCCGGCCGCCAGGTCGGCCATGTACTCGTCGTACCTGCCGCTTTCCTTCAGCTTGCGCAAGCCGCGGTTGAAACGCACGATGTAAGCGCTGCTGGCAGCGTCGGCGCGCCGCATGATCAAGCGGTATTGCGTGGAGTAGAAGCGCCCCGGCGCCACCGTGATGGCGTCCGCCTCCGCCGGTTTAAAGCGGGTGCGCAGGATATAGAGCCCGACGTCAAGGCTCGCCGGCACCACATCGACCCGCCCCGCCACCAGCTTGCGCAGGCTCAGCTCCTCGGTCTGGGCGCGCTCGATGCGGATGCCAGGCAAGCCCTCAAAGCGGTATTCATAGCCGGCCACGCCGCCGATGCGCAGGCCGGCCAGGTCCTGGTCCGAGCCCCAGCGGAAGTCGAAGCCTTTACGGTGGAAGAAGACGGAATGCGACTCCAGCACCGTATCGCTGGAAAGGAATTCGCGCGCACGCTCGGTGCCGGCCTCGCCCACGCTCCAGACGACGGAACCGGCCACCAGCCCGCGCTGCGCCTCGGCATAAGCGCGCGGCCAGGGGCGGAACACGTATTTGACGCTGATCCCCTCCAGCGCAAAGGCTTCCGTCACAATGCGCGACACGGTGCCGTAGTGCGGCAGCGACTGCGACAGGTAGGGCAGCCACTCACCATTACTGAGCGTAATGGTCTCCGCCCCAAGCGGCGGCACGGCCAACATACCGAATATGAATGCCTTCCAGTTCATCGCATCAGCATAGCGCAGAAAAGAAGACCGGTGCCAGGTCTGTCATTTGGACATCTGCGCACACTCTTTGCGGTTTATCAAGGCGCTTGTCGCTATTTTGAACATCGTCATGGTCCTTGCGGTATCGCAAGAATGAATGGCGGGTTCCGAAATATCTTGGGAGGCATGAACCGGCCGCTGCGAATTGAGTTGGAGAACTCGCTTTACCACATCACCTCGCGCGGCGACCGGCGCGAAAAGATCTTCCTGTCCGACAGCGACCGGCTAGCCTGGCTTTCAATTCTCGAAGAAACGTGCACGCGCTTTAATTTCGTGGTCTTGGCGTATTGCCAGATGGGCAACCACTACCATGTCTTGCTGAAGGTTCCGAGCGGCGGACTGGCGCGTGGCATGTGCCACTTGAACGGCAAGTACGCGCGCTATTTCAATCGCGCCCATCGTTTGGTTGGGCATGTCTTCCAGGGGCGCTATAAGGCGATCCTGTGCCAGGACGAGCCGTATCGCCATGAGCTGTGCCGTTACATCGAACTGAACCCGGTCCGGGCGAAGATCGTAAGCACTCCTGACGAATGGCTGTGGAGTAGCTACGGCGCGAAAATGGGCTTCGTTGACTCGCCCGAATGGCTTAAGTCGCAGGAGGTGCTGCAGAAATTTGGCAGCAGCCTGGCTGGGGCCAGGCATGCCTATCGTGAGTTTGTCTTGGCCGGAATCGGTGGCCCAAGCCCCTTAGCCCAGGTGTCAAGCGAGCTGATACTGGGCGACGCCGAGTTCACGGCCAATATCGTTGGGCACAAGCTGCCCGACAATCCCTTCGAGATCAAACGCGTGCAACGGCGCGCCGTGGTGCGCCCGCTGCCCGAATTCTTCCTCGAGTACCGCAACCCTAAAGAAGCGATGGCCAGGGCCTATTTGTCGCTTGGGTACTCGATGCCGGAAATTGCTGTGTATGCCGGCGTCTCCGTAAAAACCGTGAGCCGCGCCATCTCCTCCTTCACAATCGATAAACGCCCGTCTTGAGAAAAGTCAAAAGTGCGCATCGGGTGTCCAAATGACAGACCTGGCACCGGTTTTGTGTCACCATAAGGCCAATCCACAACCAGAGCGCCAACCATGCACGCAAGAGACACCATCCCCGTCGCGCCGCACGAGCCGGTGCCCTGCTCCGGCTGCCGTGGCGGCCAAGCCGGCGAAATCGCGTTCGAATTTGCCTTCCAGCCTATTGTCGATGTGCGCCAGCGCACCATTTATGCGCATGAGTCGTTGGTGCGCGGTCCCGAGGGGCAGAGCGCGGGCAGCGTGCTGACCCAGGTAAACGACAGCAACCGCTATCAGTTCGACCAGGCTTGCCGCATCAAGGCCGTCTCCACTGCGGCGCGGCTGGGAATGCGGGAGAAGCTGTCGATTAACTTCCTGCCTAACGCCGTGTACCGCCCCGAACTGTGCATCCGCACTACGTTCGAGACGGCCGAGAAATGCAATTTTCCGCTGGATCGGATCATCTTCGAGGTGACGGAAGGCGAGCAAGTGCAGGACCGGGCGCACCTGGTCAGCATTTTCCATGCTTACCGGCGCTTCGGCTTCCACACTGCGATCGACGACTTCGGCGCCGGCTACGCGGGATTGAACCTGCTGGCGGAGTACCAGCCGCACCTGGTCAAGATCGATATGGACCTGGTGCGCAACATCGACCGCGACCGGCCGCGCCAGGTGATCGTCGCTAGCATCGCGGCCATGTGCCACGAACTTGGCATCGAGGTGCTGGCGGAAGGGGTGGAAACGCGCGCCGAGTGCGAGTTCCTGGCTGGGGCGGGGATCGCGCTGATGCAGGGCTACTGGTTCAGCAAGCCGGTTTTCCAGGGCTTGGCCAGCATCGACCCCGCCACCTGGCCTTGAACGCCGGGATATAGGCGAAAAAAAACGGCCCCGTGAGGGGCCGCTTTTTCGTATTCTGGCGGAGAGGGTGGGATTCGAACCCACGGTAGGGGGACACCCTACGCCTGATTTCGAGTCAGGTACATTCGACCACTCTGCCACCTCTCCAGGTACTGCACTTAACGGTGGTCGCCGTTGAGAGCCAAGATTATAGCAGCCCTTTGAAAAAATGGAAGGGCTATTTTCAACTTTATGCTACGAGCTTGGTCAGGCCGCCCATGTAAGGCTGCAGCACGGCTGGAATTTCCACCGAGCCGTCGGCCTGCTGGTAGTTTTCCAGCACGGCGACCAGGGTGCGGCCCACTGCCAGGCCGGAGCCGTTCAGGGTGTGCAGCAGCTCGGGCTTGCCTTGCGCGTTGCGGAAGCGGGCCTGCATGCGGCGCGCCTGGAACGCTTCGCAGTTCGACAGCGAGGAAATCTCGCGGTAGGTGTTTTGTGCCGGCAGCCACACTTCCAGGTCGTAGGTCTTGGCGGCGCCGAAGCCCATGTCGCCGGTGCACAGC
>NZ_JAYSCO010000046.1:0-43143 GCF_041914865.1 Pseudoduganella sp.
GACATTTCTTCAGGAAATGTCCACTTTTCTTCCTGACCCCAACATGGACATTTTGTTGTTCAGACTTCGATGAAGCGCATCTTGAAGTTGCGGCCTTTGAAGCTGCCGAAGTCGCCACCTTTCATGGTGCTGGCGGCTTTCAGGCGGTCGAAGGCGGCGTGGGCGATGCGGCGGTCGAGGGCGACGTAGGTCTGGAATTCGGTTACGGCGATCTTGCCTACCTGCTCTTTGGTGAGCCCGCCATCGCCGCACAGGGCGCCCAGCACGTCGCCGGCGCGCAGTTTTTCCTTCTTGCCGCCGGCGATGCACAGGGTCAGCATCGGCGCCGGTTCGGCATTGGCGTATTCGTCTTCGCCCAGTTCCTTCAGGTCGTGCCATTCGGCCGGGGCGTTCTGGTATTCCTCGATCAGCTTGACCCACTTCTTTTCGTTCGGCGCGCACAGCGTGAGCGAGAGACCAGTCTCGCCGCCGCGGCCGGTGCGGCCGATGCGGTGGATGTGCACTTCGGTGTCGCGCGAGACGTCGGCATTGATCACCGCTTCCAGGTTGGCGATGTCGAGCCCGCGCGCGGCAACGTCGGTGGCGATCAGGATCGAGCAGCTGCGGTTGGAGAACAGCACCAGGATCTCGTCGCGTTCGCGCTGTTCCAGCTCGCCGTACAGGGCGAGGGCGGAGAAGCCTTCGGCGCGCAGCTCGTCCAGCAAGTCCTTGCAGTGTGCCTTGGTGTTGCAGAAGATGATGGCGGACGCGGGCTGGTAGTGGCGCAGCAGCTTGCCCACCGCACGGTCGCGTTCATCGAAGCCGATTTCGTAGAAGCGCTGTTCGATCTTGCTGCTGGCGTGCTGCGCTTCGACCGTGATTTCCAGCGGGTCGGCCAGGAAGGCTTCCGTGGCCTGGCGCATGTCTTCCGGGTAGGTGGCGGAGAACAGCAGGGTCTGGCGGCGCTTGGGGCAGGCTTTTACGATGCCGGCGATTTCGTCATAGAAGCCCATATCGGTCATGCGGTCGGCTTCGTCCAGCACCAGGGTGCGCACCGTGGACAGGTCGAGCGATTCGCGCGACAGGTGGTCGCGCACGCGGCCCGGGGTGCCGACCACGATGTGGGCGCCGAATTCCAGCGAGGCGATCTGCGGGCGCATCGGCGTGCCGCCGGTCAGCACCACCACCTTCACGTTGGGCACGCAGCGCGCCAGGCGGCGCAGCTCGCCCGCCACCTGGTCGGCCAGCTCGCGGGTGGGGCAGAGCACCAGGCCCTGCACGGCGAACCAGGCGGTGTTCAGGTTGCACAGCATGCCGATGCCGAAGGCGGCGGTCTTGCCGCTGCCGGTCTTGGCTTGCGCGATCAGGTCGCGGCCTTCCATGACGGCGGGCAGGCTTTGGGCCTGGATGTCCGTCATTTCGCGGTAGCCCAGCGAGTCCAGGTTGGCGAGGAAAGCTTCGGACAGCGGCAGGGTAGCGAAAGAGGTCATTTTCAGTCCCGGCGCCAGATCGGCAGGCCGGTCAAATCAAGGTTAGGGTCATTCTGCCAGATTGGCAGTCCGGAGGCATCGGTGGGGCCGAGCTCGCCGAGCAGGTCGAGCTGCTCTTGCTTGCGCGGTGCGCGGCGGACACGCGGCGGCGGCGGAAGCTTGGCTTCCGGTGCCATCGGCGCTGCTGGCTCGAAGCCGGGCAGGTCGATTGTCGCGTTGTCTTTTTTATCTCTCATATTCAGCCGCAGAAAACAAAAGCCCGGCTGAATCAGTCGGGCTTCCCTTGTAAAACGGCTGGATTGTAACACGGGCAACCCGCTCAACGGAAGGCAAGCGCTCCCGTCAGGTCGCCCGGCGGCAGCGCATTGCGCGCGGCGAAGGCCTGGTTGCGTTCGGCCAGGCCTTGCAGCAGCGGCAGCCCGTGCAGGCGGGTGATGAAGCGCAGGATGGAGGTGGTGTCGTAGAAGCTGTGGTCGACCGTGCCCTTCTTGGCGAACGGCGACACGATGATGGCGGGGATGCGTGAGCCGGGGCCCCAGCGGTCGCCCTTGGGCGGGGCGACGTGGTCCCACCAGCCGCCGTTTTCGTCGAAGGTCACCACCACGACCATGTTTTTCCACTGTGGCGAGTTTTTCAGGTGCTCCAGCACGTTGGTGACGTGCTGGTCGCCCGATTCGATGTCGGAATAGCCAGCGTGCAGGTTCAGGTTGCCCTGCGGCTTGTAGAAACTCACGGCCGGCAGCTTGCCGGCCACCACGTCGGCCAGGAATTTGTTGGAAATCGGGCTGTCGCCCAGGCCGCCGTCGCGCAGGTGGGCGGCGCGTTCGGCGGAGCCGGGCGCGAAGTTCTTGAAGTAATTGAACGGCTGGTGGTGGTACTGGAAGTTCGGCTTGCTGCCGCCGCCCTTGTGCTCCAGTGCCGCCTGGTAGGCGCCGCCGTACCAGGCCCAGCTTACGCCCTTGCGCGACAGCAGGTCGCCGATGGTGTCGTAGCTCTGCGGCGGCAGGTAGCTTGGGTCGTCCGGATTGGCGTGCGCGCTGTCGCCGCCCGGTGCCGGGCGCACCCAGCTTGGCTGGTAGGGCGGGGCCATGGTGTTGACGGCGTAGCCGTCCGGCGTGATGGCGCCGTCCTGCACATATAGCGGTTTGCCTTCCAGGGCGGTTTTCGGGCTCTTGGCGTCGAGTGCCAGCCTGTGGCCGGTGGGGCCGTCGGACAGCACGGCGATCTTGCGCTTGGCCGGGCTGTTGGCGGCGTCGGGGTAGACCGGGCAGCGGCCCGAAATCAGGAACTGGTGGTTCAGGTAGGAGCCGCCGAAAGCGGCCATGAAGAAGTTGTCGCACAGCGTGAACTGGCGCGCCACCTGCCACAGGCCGAGGTTCTTTTCCGTTTCGCCGTAATAGCCCATGACCATGCCGCCGGTATTGCCCCAGGCGACGAAGCCATCGTTCTTGCCGCCGTTGATCTGCATCTGGTTCTGGTAGAACAGGTGCCACAAGTCGCGCGTGATGACGGCTTCCGGCAGCGGCTTGCCTTCGGCATCGACCAGCTTGAAGGGCGCGTTGGGCAAGTCCTTGAGCTGCTCTTCTTTCAGCTCGTAGCGCTTGCCGGCGATATCCTGCGGCACCGGCACCAGGCCGCCCCAGACTTTGGGCAGGACCGGCAGGATGCTGCCGTCGTAGTCGCGCTGCTGGTAATCGGCGGGCTTGAGTGCCGACAGCGGCGCGGCCAGGCCGGGGAAGTCGGCGAACAGGTTGTTGAAGCTGCGGTTTTCCAGGTAGATCACGACCACGTTCTTGACGTTGGCCCTGAGCTTGGCGTCCAGCGCGGTCGGGGTGACCGTCCGGGCGGGCGCGGCGCCGGCCATGGCGCCAGGCAGCGCGGCGGCCACGCCGGTCGCGGCGGCGGCGCGGAAGATGCTGCGACGGGAAGGTTGGGCGGGCTGGTCTTTCTGGTCCGTCACGGCGATCTCCTCTTGCTGATGACTAAGAGGCGCAGTGTATCCCAAGCATTGGCGCTTAGGCTATGATGCCGTTTTTGCAAGGAGGAAACATGGAAGAGCGGATTGCTGCCCTGGAGCAGGAGCTGGCGCAGGTGCGGGCCGCGCTGGTGGCGAATGCCGTCCAGTCGGTGGCGCGCGGGGCTGATCGCGATGCCTGGCGGGCCTTGGCCGAGGGCATGGTCAAGGAGTTGAAGAATCCGCAATTGCCGCGCAAGCTGGCGCTGCCGGAAGGCGACAAGGAGCGCGCCGCCTTGCTGATGGCGGTCATGCAGGAGTCGCACGATGCGATTGTGGCGCGCGCCCACCAGAGTGGTGCGGCCGACATGGCGCCAGCCGTGCTGCCGGCCGCGCTGGAGGAGTGCAAAGCGCTGTCGCAGACCTATGCCCGCCTTGGCCGGGAGGCGATGCGCGAGGCCCGGCGCAAGCACGGCGCGCTGTAATGGAAAAAGCCGTTGATCCTTGCGAATCAACGGCTTTTTTAATCTGGTTGCGGGGACAGGATTTGAACCTGTGACCTTCGGGTTATGAGCCCGACGAGCTGCCAGACTGCTCCACCCCGCGTCTGAGGCAAGCATTATAGCTCGCCTATCGCGCTTGCGCAAGGTCGATTTATGCAGCCCCCAAACGCCAGAGGGAAGTGACCTCGGCCGAGCGGGCGGCGTGCAGCGGATCGTTGGCGTCGCTGGCCTTGGGGTGGACTGGGCGGGCGTCCAGGCGGCCCAGGACTTTCAGGCCGCCGGCGGCAATCCATTCCTCCAGCTGGGCACGCGTGCGCAGGCCCAGGTGCTCGGCCAGGTCGGACATGATCAGCCAGCCTTCGCCGCCGGGCGCCAGGTGGGCTTTCAGGCCGGACAGGAAACCGCGCAGCATGCGGCTGTCCGGGTCGTACACGGCGGCCTCGACCGAGGAATTGGGGCGTGCCGGTACCCAGGGCGGGTTGCACACCACCAGCGGCGCCTGGCCGGGCGGGAACAGGTCGGCTTCCAGCAGCTCGACCTGGCCCTCCAGCATCAGGCGGGCAATATTGTCGCGCGCGCAACTGAGAGCGCGCTTGTCCATGTCGGTCGCCACCACGCGTTTTACGCCGCGTTTGGCCAGCACCGCCGACAGCACGCCGGTGCCGGCGCCGATGTCGAAGGCCAGTTCGCCGGCGCCGCGCGGCAGCGGGGCATCCGCCACCAGCTGCACATATTCCCCGCGCACCGGCGAGAACACCCCGTAATGCGGGTGGATGCGCTCGTCCAGCGCCACCACCGCCACGCCGGCCTTGCGCCATTCGTGGGCGCCGATCAGGCCTTGCAGCTCGCGCAGGGAAATGACGAAGGCGTCTTCGCCGCGGCCGTAGGCTTCATTGCAGGCCAGCGCAACGTCGGGCGCGCGCCGCAGCGGGATGCGGTAGCCGGGTTCGAAGGGGATCAGCAGCATGGCCAGGATGCGGGCGCGCTGCGACTGGGCCTGGCGGTGCAGGTGGAAGGCTTCGGTGGCGTTGGCGGGCACTTTGGCGGCGCGCGCCTTGCTGCCTTTGCCGCCCTTGGCCTTTTTATGGTCGGCGCGGCGCGCCAGCGCCTGCAGCAGCTGGCGCGCGTTCTGGAAGTCGCCGCGCCACAGCAGGGCGGTGCCTTCGCAGGCCAGGCGGTAGGCGACGTCCGCATTCATGGTGTCATCGGCCACCTGCACGCGCTTGGGCGGCGGATTGCCTGCTTCGGAGTGCCAGCGCGCAGCGCGCGGCTCGCCTTGTTCGGTCCAGTGGATTTCTTGCATTTATTTTGCCCGGGTGTAAACGACGAAACCGCCTGAAAAGGCGGTTTCGTCAGGATGCGCCATTATACGCGGCCTTAAGCGGCTGGCGGCTCCTGCGCTGCCGGCACGGCGGTGCCAGCCGGCGCGGCGGGCGGATCGATCTCCGCCGCCGGCGGGTCGATCGCGCCGCCTTTGGCCGCATCGCGCGCTTCCTTGGCAGCGTGCGCCAGTTCGGCGGCCTGGCCCGGCTCGGCCTGCTGGCGGCCGTAAGCCTTGGCCTTGTCGCTGGCGTTGGGCGGCAGGTAGGTGTCGAGCGGCGACTCGGCATCGACCATTTTCAGCAGGCGCATGGTCAGGTTGCCGGCATCCTGCTGCTGGCCGTCGTCGCCCAGCTGCTTCAGGGTGGCGCTGATATTGCGGTCCATCAGGCGGAACAGGTCGGCCAGGCTGCCCGGGAAATCGATGTCCGGGAACTCGACTTCCGGCAGTGGCATGGCCGGGTTCTGGCTGGCCAGGTCCTGGCGGCGCGACGGCACGCTGCTGGCGGCAGCGGCGGTCATGCTGGTTTCGTACTGGATCTCGACTTCGAAGGCCAGCTTGCGGCCATCGGCGGTGGTAATCGTGCCTTTGCCGATGAAGTGCGAATCTTCGTTCAGGCTGAAGCCCAGCGCGGAGGTCACGCCGCCGGCGCTTTCCGAGCGCAGGGCGGCGGCGGAGAAGCTGGAACTGGCCTCGAGTTCGACCGAGTCGAAGTCGATGGTGGCGCCCTTGGCATCATCGCCCAGCAGTTTGCGGGCAAAGCTGCCGATCAGGTCCTGGGCCATGTCCACCGTCTTGTTGCCCAGGCGGTCGACGCGCTTTTGCAGGTCGACCGCGCCGCTGGACAGCGACACCGGGTTGTCTTGGGCAACGTCCTTGATCGCGTTGGCGCGCGAAGTCTTGCCGTCCTGTTGCGGCTGGGCCGGCGTCAGGGCGGTGTTCTGGTACGAGCGTGGGCCAATAGAGTTCAGGTAGTTCATGATAAGAAACCTTTAGGGTGCTACCCCTGATACGGCAAATTTCCAGATTTCTTGAGGCAGGTCAATGGTGGTGCGACCACAGGCCGTTGGATTCCAGATAGGACTTTACCGCATCCGGTGCGCCGGTGGCGTGCAGTTTGACTTCGCCGCAGGTGCACACGCCGTAGTAAGGCGTGATGTGGGAGCAGGCAGAGGTTTTCTGGAGTGAAACTTTTACTGCTTTGGAACATTTAACGCACTTGAAGGTCAGGGTGCGTGGGGCTTTCAGCAACATGGGCCGGACTCCGGGCAAAAGATCGATTTTATCAGGCAAAGACGTCAATCGTGGATTGCGTACCGGAAAGCCCGTAGGCGCGGCTGAGTTCCTGTTGCTTGGCTGAAATTTCGGCCTGGGCCTGCTGCTGCATCTGGGCGGCGCGCGCGGCCACGCTGCGGTCCTGGCTGGACGGTTCGGCCGGGGCCAGGGCGGCCGCCTGCACCTGGCGCGCTTTTTCCACGGTTTCTTCCGGCGTGCGGCCGGGCGAGGTGTCGATATTGACTTCGCCGCCGATGGCGTAATTCACGCCGTTCGGGCCGCGCTGGTAGGTATAGCTGGCGCCGGAGGTGGCCAGGCCGCCGGCGGCGGCCAGATGCGCCTGCTCGTGCTGGCGCACTTCCAGGTCGCGTGCCTTGAGCTGCTCGACCTTGGCCTGGTCCTCGGGGGAGAGTTCGGGTTCGGCGGGCGTGCGTTGCCGGGCAGGCGCGCTGGCCTGCGGCGCGTAGCTGGTCGACGATGTAACGGCACCGATTCCCATTTACACATCATAACAAATTGCTGCGGGGCTGCCGTCAACGCGCGGCCGGCCGCGGCGTTGAAGGAGTGACCGTCACGCCGATGGAGGTTTACGATGGAACAGTCCAAGCAACCAAGCAAGGAAGCAGTGCGCCACTGGCTGCAATCGCGCCAGGAGGAACGCCGCCCATTGCCCGACCCGCAGCAGATCCGCCGCGAGCTGGGGTGGGAAATGGTGCGCGTCGAACAGGACGAGCGCACCTGGCGCCTAGCCGACTGAGATTGCGCTGCTGCCGTTGGCTGCGGGCTGCACCACGATACGGGTGGCGATCCGCTCGGTCATCTCCTGCACGTGGGAGATGACGCCCACTTTCCTTCCCATTGCCTGCAATCCGTCCAGCGCGTCCATGGCGACGCGCAGGGTTTCCGCATCGAGACTGCCAAAGCCTTCGTCGATGAACAGCGACTCCACGCGCACCCGGTTGGAGGAGAGCGAGGCCAGGCCAAGCGCCATGGCCAGCGACACCAGGAAGGATTCGCCGCCGGACAGCGAATGCACCGAACGCTTTTCATCGCCCATGTGCAGGTCGCGCACCAGCAGGCCGAGCGAGGGCTGGGCCGGGTTGGCGATGCGTTCCAGCTGGTAGCGCGGCGCCAGCTGCGCCAGGTGGGCGTTGGCGTAGCCAAGCAGCACGTCGAGGGTGAACTGCTGGGCGTAGTTGCGGAACTTCTTGCCGTCGGCCGAGCCGATCAACTCACTTAACTGCGCCCAGCGCCGTTCCGTCTCCTGCTGGCGGGCGATGTCGGCCAGCAGGCTCTCGGCGGCCTGGCGGCGCGCGTCGTCCTGCGCCAGCTGCAGCTTGAAGGCGGCGGCTTGCTCGTGCGTTTGCTGGCGTTCCTGCTGGGCGGTGGTCAACGCGGCCTCGATCTCGGCCGCGCTGCGCTGCCCGTCCGGCGCGGCGCTGGCCAGGTGCTGCGCGTGCTGGGCGGCGCGTTCCGCCTGCACCGCGTGGGCCGAGGCCAGGTCTTGCTCGATTGCCTGCAGGGCGGCGCGCTCGTCGCGCATGGCCTGTTGCGGGTGGGCCAGCAGGGCGCGCAGCGCCTGCGCGCTGTCGACGCCTGGCGCGTGGCAGGCGGCCAGCCAGGCGTGCAGGCGGCTGGCGGCGTCGTCGGCGGCCGCCTGCAGCGCGGCGAGGCGCTGCCGGCCTTGCGCCAGCGCCTCGTCGGCGCGCGTGCGCTGCTGCGCGGCTTGCTGGGCCGATTCCTGGCGTGCCTGCAGCGTGCCGCGCGCCTGCTCGACGGCCGCGCGCAGGCTGGCTTCCACCTCGCGCACGGGGCGGCCTTGCCACAGGGCTTGGCGTTCCGCAGTGGCGCTGGCCAGCGCGCTGTGCGCGGCGTCCGCCGCGGCCTGCGTGGCGACGGCGTCGGCGCTGCTGCGCTCCTGGGCCGAGCGCAGGGCCTGCAGTTCGAGGGCCAGCGCCGCCAGCGCGGCGGCGCGCTCGTCGCTCGCCTGGCGCTGCGCCAGCCATTGCTGGCTTTCGCGGCTGCGCTGCTCGTGGAAGCGGGCCGGCCCCGCCTTCCATTCGTCCTGCCAGCCGGGGCGCGCCTGCGGCGCGTCCAATTGGTCGAGCAGGTTGGCGATCTGCAGGGCGGTGTCGATGCGCTGGGCTTCCAGCGCTTCGGCCTGGGCGCCCGATTGCGCGAGGGCGGTGTGGGCGGCGGCCAGCGCCTGCTGGTGGCGCTGGCATTCGGCCGCCGCTTGCTCGCAGGCGGTCTGCGCCACTTCGCGCGCGCGCGCGGCGCGGCGCTGGCTTTGCTCCTGGCTTTCCAGCGTGCGCAGCGCCGCCTGCAGCGCCGCTTCCTGCGCCGCCAGCCAGGCCGGCACCCCGGCGTCGGGCGGCGCGCTGCCGGCAGCGGCGAGCGCGCTGCTGGCGGCTTGCCAGCGCGGGGTGGCGCTGGCCAGGGCGGCGGCGACACTGTGCTGCTCGGCGGCGAGGATGGTGAGCTGTTCGACGCTCGTTTGCAGGCGGGCCTGCTGCTCCGCCTCGTGCTTCATATTGCGCTGCAGCTTGTCGCGGCAGTCGTGCACTTCGGCCTGCAGCTGCGCCAGCATCGCTTGCAGCGGGCCGTCTTCCTGGCGGTACGGGTGCTCGAGCGCGCCGCACACGGGGCAGGGCGCGTCGTCCTGCAGCGCGGCGCGCAGCTTTTCCACGCTTTCGCCGGTGGCCGCTTCGGCCAGCTTGAGCGAGCGCTCGGCCTGGGTGGAGGCGGCCACCAGGGCCAGGTTGGCCTGGCGTGCCGCGGCAACTTCCTGTTCGGCGCTGTCGCGGGCGGCTTGCTGGGCGGCGCTGCGGGCGGCCAGGGTGGCCTGGCGTTCGCCCAGTTGCGCCAGCTCCTGCCAGGCGGCGCCGGCATCGGCCAGCTGCGCGCGGCGCTGGTCGAGCTGCTGGCGCTGGGCGGCCAGCGCGTCGGCGTCGATGCCGGCCAGCGCGGCGGCGGCTTGTTCACGCTGGCTTTCGGCCTGGCGCAGGCGTTCGGCGGCGGCATCCAGGCCGCTGCGGGCATGGCTTTCCTCCTGCCGCTGGCGGGCCGCGGCCTCCTGCACCACGGCCAGGGCTTGCGACTGCTGCTCGGCGCGCGCGGCTTGCTCGCGTGCCTGCGCAAACAGGACATCCCAGCGCGGCCAGTCGCGCGCCAGGGCGGCCCAGTGGCTGTGGGCGGCGAGCCATTGCTGGCCGGCTTCCTGCTCGTCGGACAGGGCCTGCTGCTGCGCCAGGCGCGCCTGCAGGGCCGCCTGCGCAGCGGCATCGGCCTGGGCGGCGGCGTCGCGCGCGGTGGCGGCCTGGGCGAAGGCGGCCTGCAGGGTTTCCAGGCGGGTGTCGAGCGCTTTGGCCTGGTCCAGCTGGGGCGCGGCGGCTTGCTGCGCGCTTTCCGCTGCGGCCAGGGCGGCGCTGGCTTGCTGGACGTCGCCTTCGAGCACGGCCAGCGCCAGGCGGGTGCGCTCGGCCTCCTGCTCGGCCAGTGCCAGGGCGGCCTGGGTGCTGGCGCGTTCGGCGGCCAGGCGCGCGACCTCCTCGTCCAGCGGGCGCGCCGGCTGCACCGCATCGAGCTGGGCCAGCGTGGCGCGGCGCGTGGCGGCGGCGTCGTAGTCGGCCTGCTTTTGCCGGCATTGTTCCTGCGCCTGCTGCAGCGCTGCCGCCAGGCGTTCGGCTTGCTGGTGCCAGCGCAAGTCGGCTTCCAGCGCGCTGACGCACTGGGCGGCCGCCGCCAGCGCGGCGTCGGCGGCTTCGGACTGGGCGGCCAGCGCGGCGCGCTGTTCGGGCGCCAGCGGCTGCTGGCTGGCCAGGCCGGCGCTCAGGGTCTTCAGCGCCAGTTCTTCGGCGCGCCAGCGTTCGAAGGCGCGCTTCGAAATGTCGCTGTAGATGGCGCTGCCGGTCAGGGTTTCCAGCAGGGTGCCGCGTTCGTCGTCGGGCGCCTTGAGGAAGGCCGAGAACTCGTTCTGCGCCAGCAGCACGGCGCGCGTGAACTGCTCGAAACTGAGGCCGATGCGCTGCGCGATTTCAGCCATGACTTCGGTCTTGGTGTGGCCCAGCGGTTGCAGGCCGGGCAGCTTTTGCAGCGACATGGCGCTTGGCTGCAGGGCGCCGGCGGCCTTGCTGCGGGCGCGCCAGACTTTCCAGCGGGCGCGGTAGGATTCGCCGTCGTTGCCGACGAAGTCGACCTCGGCCCAGCCTTCGGCGGCGCCGCGCCGCAGCAGGGTGCGCGGGTCTTGCGAGGAGACCGGCTCGCCCACGTCGGGCGTCTTGCCGACCGCCTTGTGCAGGCGCGGCGTGTCGTCGTACAGGGCCAGGCAGAGGGCGTCCAGCAGGGTGCTTTTGCCGGCGCCGGTGGGGCCGCTGATGGCGAACAGCCCGGCGTCGGACAGCGGCTGGGCGGTGAAGTCGACCGAGAATTCGTCGGCCAGCGAGGCCAGGTTCTTGCCGGCGATGCGCAGGACCCTCATGGCTGCACCAGTTCCGCGAAGGCGGCCAGTTGCTCGGGCGGCGCGTCGCAGCCGTAGCGCTGCTGGTACAGGCGCTTGAAGATGTCGTCCGGCTGCAGCGTGGCCAGCTGGTCGAGCGAGAGGGCGGCTTCTTCGAACGAGGCGCGGGCGGCGCTGCTGGTTTCGATCTTGGCCAGGCGCACAGGCTTGCCTTCCAGCGCTTTCTCGATGCTGGCGCGCAGGCCGGGCTCGGGGGCGTTGAGCAGGATGCGGACTTCGAGCAAGGGTTGCTGCTCGAGCGGGGCGTCCGGCAGGTCGAGGGCGGCCAGGGCGGCGCTCACTTCTTCCAGCGGCGCGGGCTTGGCCGGGATGCGCAGCAGCTCGACCGCGCGCGGGATCGGCAGCGGCGTGATGGCCTTGACCTGGGCGCCGTCGAAGTCGATGCGCAACACCTGGTGCGGGTAGCTGGTCTCGGCGAAGGAGAGCGGGATCGGGCTGCCGCTGTAACGGATATGCTCATGCGGGCCGACTTGCTGCGCCAGGTGCAGGTGGCCGAGGGCGGCGTAGGCGATCGGCGGCGGGAAGATGCTGGCCGGGAGCATTTCGGTGCCGCCGATGACGATGCGGCGCTCGGAGTCGGCGGACATGGTGCCGTTGACCATGTGGCAGTGCCCCATGGCGACGATGGCCTGGCCGTCGGCGGCGCGGGCGGCGGCCAGTTCGATGGCCTGGCGGTATAGCTCGGCGATGCCGGCCAGGTAGGGGTCGGGCTGCGCCGGCGCCGGGGCGTCGCTTGCCGCCGGCTCGGCTGCGGCGGCCGCGTCGGCTGCGCGGGCGGCTTCGGCTGCGTCGGCTGCGTCGGCTGCGTCGGCTGCCTCGGGCGTCTCCGTGGCTGGCGCCGCCTCGGGCGCGGCGGCGGGGCGCGGCACGTCGCCGTGGCGCAGGAAGGGGACGGCCAGGACCCATGCGCCGACCTTGCCGTCTTTGCCGGTCAGCGGCACCAGCATGCGTTCCACGGCGATGGCGCCGTCGGCATCGCGGTGCGGGTAGCCGATCACCGTGGTGCCATGCACTTCCAGCAGCGGCCCTGGCGCCTCCAGCCGGCCGGGCGAGTCATGGTTGCCGGCGATGACGACGATATCGAGCTGCGGCGCGCGGGCACGCGCCTGCTGCAGGAAGGTGTACAACTGGCGCTGCGAGGCCGCCGAGGGATTGGCGTTGTCGAATATATCGCCGGCCACCAGCAAGGCATCCGCCTGTTCCGAGACGATCGTCTCCAGCAGCCAGTCGAGGAAACGCTGGTGTTCGTAGTGGCGGTCAACATTATGCAGCGACTGGCCAAGGTGCCAGTCGGAAGTGTGCAGCAGGCGCATGGAAAGTAAAGCTAGGCGTGGGAAGCGCAAATATAGCGCAAACGGCACGCCCCTGTCTTGATCCGCATCAGGCGGCGTTCGGCGAGCGCATATCGGCCAGTGGCGAACCGTGGCGGAAGGTGTTGCGGCCGGCCTGCTTGGCCTCGTACAGCAGCGTATCGGCGCGTTTCAGCAATTCCGCCGGGCTGACATCCTCCGAGCGGTAGTAGGTCAGGCCGATGCTGGTGGAGACGTTGGCCAGCACGCCATCGAGCTCGAACGGCTGCTGCATGGCGTGCACGATCTTGGCGGCGGTGGTGGCGGCGTCTTCCGGCTTGGAGATGCGGTCCATGATGATGGTGAATTCGTCGCCGCCCAGGCGCGCCACCGTATCGCTGGCGCGCACGGTGTTCGACAGGCGGGCCGAGAAGGCCTTGAGCAGGGCGTCGCCCACGGCGTGGCCGTAGGTGTCGTTGACCGGCTTGAAGCGGTCGATATCGAGGTACATCACCGCCATCAGGCCACCGTTCTCGCGGCAGGCCGCCATCGTTTCGTTCAGTTTCTGCAGGAAGCCGGCGCGGTTGGTCAGGCCGGTCAGGGCATCGACCTGCGACAGGCGCAGCAGGCGCTGTTTCTCGCGCTTCTGCGCCGTCACGTCCTGCCGCATGACGTGGAAGCCGACCACGGTGATGCCATCCTCGTCCAGCTGCGGGATGTAGACCACGTCGAAGGTGCGCGGATAGTCGCCGCTGTCGTCCTCCTCCTCGAAGGTCAGCGTTTCCCCGCCCAGGGCGCGCGCGATGTAGGGCTGCAGCACGGCATAGCGTTTTTCGCCCACCGTTTCCAGCACCGTGCGGCCGGTCACGTGCAGGCCGGTCTTGCTGAATTCGCGCTCGTAGGCCAGGTTGTGGAAGCGGTAGACCTCCTCGAAATCGATATAGGCGATCATGGCCGGCAGCGTATCGGCGATGGTGCGCAGGCGCGATTCGCTCTCGCGCAGCGCCATGACCGACTTGCGCACCAGGGTGATGTCGTCCAGCGTGCCGACATAGCCGCCGATCGTGTTGTCGACCACGATCGGCGCCACCTTGATCGAGGTCCAGACGATCTTGCCGTCCGGGTGCACGCAGCGCAGCGTTTCCTGGAACGCCTGCTGGGTCTGCGTCAGGTGGCGCAGCGAGGCGCGCAGCATTTCGCGGTCGTTCGGGTGCACCGCCTCCAGCCAGCCGTCGCCCAGGGCCTTCTCGCGCGGCATGCCGGTGATGGCCTCGAAGGTGCGGTTGACGTAGGTGCACTTGCCGTCGGCGTCGGCGCGCACCAGGCCCAGGGGCGAGGCGTCGTTGACGGCCTGGAGCTCGGCCTGGTTGCGCCGCACCTCCAGCTCCGAACGTTTGCGCTCGGTGATGTTGCGCGCGGTGACGGCCACGCCGTCTTCGATGGCGACGATCTGGTGGCGCAGCCACATATGCTCGCCGAACACGGTGGACTCGAATTCCTCCTCCAGCGGCTCGCCGGTGCGCATCACGCCCAGGCATTTGGCGAACAGGCCCTCGCTGCGCCACTGCGGCAGCATTTCGCCCATGCGCTTGCCCAGCGCCTCGTCGGCGGCGTAGCCCAGGATGCGCGCGCCCCGTTCGTTCACATCCACCAGCGTGAAGTCCATGATCTCGCCGCCGCTGCCGCCGCTGCGGCATGCCTTGATGAGGAACAGGGCGTCCAGGCTGGCGTCCACCGCGGCATGCAGCTTTTCGCGCGCCTCGGTCGATTCGCGGATGCTCTCGCGCAGGCGCCGCGCCTGGCGCGTCAGCAGGACGGAGAAGGCCAGCACCACCACCGAAATCAGGGCCGTCACCGCGTAATACAGGCGCCGCTGGTTGTAGAACTTGGCCAGCGCATGCTGCTTGGCGTCGCCCACCACCGCTGTCAGCGAGTAGCGCGGCATGTCGCGGAAGCCGTAAATGCGGTCGACCTTGTCGACCGGCGTCTTGAGGATCAGTTCCTCCGGCAGGTTGATCGGGTCGGACGGCGCCACATAGTCGATGGCGTCGCTGATGAACAGTTTTTCGTCGATGCGGCCGGCCGCCAGCGCCGTGTCGCGGCTGATCAGCATCACCAGGCCGCCTTCCTTGATGTGCATGCGGTCGTAGTCTTCGACAAAGTAGGCCGGGTCGATCATCAGCACGATGGCGCCGGCGAACTTGCCGGCCTTGTCGTCCAGCCGGCGTGCAATCTGGATCTGCCACTTCTTGGTGATCGGGTCGACCATCGGGTTGGTGACCAGCGCCGCGTCGCCGGCGGTGGTGGCCAGGGTCTTGAAATAGCCCATATTGGCCGAATTGGCCGGGAAGGCGCCATGCAGGCTGTCCACCACCTTGCCGTTGGCGTCGATCAGGGCAATCGGCAGCTGCAGGCGCGATGGCATGACCGAATCGAGCAGGCCGCCGCGCTTGACGAATTCGGGCAGGCGCAGCTTGCCGTCGGTTTCTTCGAATTTAAGCTTGAACAGCTGGGTCGCGTGATCGGCCTGGCGCAGCAGGTGGCTGGAATGTTCGGCCAGCGTGCGCGCCAGCGAATGGCTATGCTGCACCGCGTCGTAGTGCGCGCTTTCGGCTTCCTGTTCCAGTTGATAGAAAACGTCGGCCCACATTATCACCAGTAACACCAAGGTGAATGATGGCAGCAGTATCATGCGGTACAACCTGCGCATGACCTGGCGGGCAGGGGAAGCGGGGGTCGTCAATTGTCCTGGTCCGAGTTAGGGGGCACCTGCCTATTCTGCCCTTAATCGCGGCCTGCCGGGCAAAAAAATCGGGCCAGTGCTGCTTGGCGGCCACCATCATTCGCAAATTGCCAAGAAATACTGTCAATAAGATATTAGAATAGCCGTTCACCTTCATAGGAAAACGAGTCTTGACCGAATTGACCTTCAGCCTGGCCACGGCGCGCGCGCTGCACCTTGCGGCCCAGGGCCTGCTGCAGCCGCGCCGGCGCAAGGCGCAGAAGGCGGACGTGCTGGATGCCATCCGCTGCATGGGCGTGCTGCAGATCGACACCATCCACGTGGTGGCGCGCAGCCCCTACCTGGTGCTGTGGAGCCGCCTGGGCGACTATCCCCAGCCCTGGCTGGAGGAGCACCTGGCCGAAGGCGCGCTGTTTGAATACTGGGCGCACGAAGCCTGTTTCGTGCCGGTGGAGGATTACCGCCTGCTGCGCCACCGCATGGTCGATCCGGGCGCCATGGGCTGGAAGTATTCCGAGAAGTGGATGCGCGAGCGGCGCGCCGATGTCGAGCGCGTGCTGCAGCATATCCGCAGCAACGGGCCGGTGCGATCGGCCGATTTCGAGCGCACCGACGGCAAGGGCGGCGGCTGGTGGGAATGGAAGCCGGAAAAGCGCTCGCTCGAAGTGCTGTTTACCGCCGGCGAGCTGATGATCGCGCGCCGCCAGAATTTCCAGCGCGTGTACGACCTGGCCGAACGCGTGCTGCCGGGCTGGCACGACAGCCAGATGCCGGCCATGGAACAGACGCGGCGCGAGCTGGCGCTGAAAACCGTGCGCGCCCTGGGCCTGGCGCGCAGCGCCTGGGTGGCCGATTACTACCGCACCCGGCCGCCGCGTGCCGACCTGGCAGCGCTGGCGGACGAAGGGCAGCTGCTGCGCGCCCGCGTGCAGGGCTGGAAAGACCCGGTCTACATCCATCCCGACCTGGCGCAAGTGGCACAGGCCGCGGCCGACGGCGCCCTGGCGCCCACCATGACCACCATCCTGTCGCCGTTCGACCCGGTGGTGTGGGACCGCCGCCGCGCGCAGGAGCTGTTTGGCTTCGACTACCGCCTGGAGTGCTACACGCCGGCCGCCAAGCGCCGCTACGGCTATTTCACCCTGCCCATCCTGCGCCGCGGCGCGCTGGTGGGCCGCATCGACGCCAAGGCGCACCGCCGCGGCGGTATTTTTGAACTGAAGAACGTGGCGCTGGAGCCGGGCGTGCGCGTCACCGGGCGCTTCGTACGCGACGTGGCCGGCGCCATCGGCCGCCTGGCTGGCTGGCATGGCTGCCCGCAGGTGCAGGTGGCGGCCAGCGAACCGCCAGGCTTTGCCGCCACGCTGCAGGCTGGATTGGATCGAGCAGGAGCAGAACAATGATATTGCCAGGCGCACCCGCGCGCATCGTCGGCGCCGACGGCGCGCCCCAGCTGGGCCGCTTCGCCGGCGCCGCGCAAGCCTTCGACTGGCATTTGCTGGCCGGGGAGCATGCGCGCAGCGCCCTGTGGCGCCGCTTCCACCACAAGAAGTGGCACTATGTGGCACTGGTGTCGGAGCAGGTAATGGCCGCCGTCGCCATCGTCGACCTGGGCTGGACCAGCACCTGCTTCGCCTACGCCTTCGACCGCAACGACAGCGACATGATGGCCAATTTTTCGCAGGACGGCCTGCCGGGCCGGCTGTCGGTCGGTGTCGGCGACCATGCCGGCGCGCCCAGCTGGTTCCGCACCCGCAGCACGGAAATCAGCATCGAACCGCTGCCCGGCAACCGCTACCAGCTCAAGCTGCGCTGCCCGTACATGGAGATCGACGCCGAATTCGGCCCGCCCAGCGCGCCGCTGCTGCTGGCCACCGGCGCGGTGCAGGGCGGGGCGCTGCACGGCACGCAGAAGTCGCCCGGCATGCCCTTGAGCGGCGAGGTGCGCACCTTCCGCGACGCCTACTCCCTGGACGGCGGCGTGGCCAGCTTCGACTACTCGAACGGCCTGCTGGCGCGCGAAACCTCGTGGCGCTGGGCCTCGGCGCACAACCTGGAACTGGGCTTCAACCTGCAGTCGGGCTATTTCGGCGGCAACGAGAACGCGCTCTGGATCGACGGCGAAGTGCTGCCGCTGGCCCCGGCGCACTTCATCTACGAACCGAAGGACCCGATGCAGCGCTGGCACATCTTCACCGAGGACGACCAGCTGGAACTGTTCTTCACGCCGGACGGCGCGCGCAAGCAGGACCGCAATATGCTGGTGGCGGCCAGCCGCTACATCCAGCCGGTCGGCTATTTCAGCGGCTGGGTGCGGCGCGCGCCGGACGCGCCGAAACGCATCGTCACCCAGCTGCCCGGCGTGACGGAAGACCACTATTCGCGCTGGTAGCGGGCGCAGGGAAAGGGAAGCCGCATGAGCGTCAGGAATATGGACAGCCTGTTCGAGCCCGCTTCGGTGGCCATTGTCGGCGCCTCGCTGCGGCCGGACCGCATCGGCACCCAGGTCATGAATAATATGGCGGAAAGCGGCTTTGCCGGCGCCATCTGGCCGGTCAACCCCAAGTACGAGCAGCTGCGCGGCATTCCCTGCTACGCGCGCCTGTCGGCCTTGCCGCGCGCGCCGGACCTGGCCATCATCTGCACCCCGCCCGAGACCGTGGCGGAACTGATCGCCGAGCTGGGCGCGCGCGGCACGCGCGGCGCCATCATCCTGACCCCGGTCAGCGACGCCATCCGCCAGCAGGTGATGCGCGCCGCGCGCCCGCACCTGCTGCGCATCCTGGGGCCGGGCGGCATCGGCCTGCTGGCGCCGCTGGCCGGCCTGAATGCCAGCGCTGCCCACGCCGGCGCCAAGCCGGGCAAGACCGCTTTCATCGCGCAGTCGGCGGCCGTGATGACGGCGGTGCTGGACTGGGCGCGCCAGCACGGCATCGGTTTCTCGCGCGTGGTGTCGCTGGTGGAGGGCGGCGATATCGACCTGGGCGACATGCTCGACTACCTGGCCGCCGACGACGACACGGCCGCCGTCGTCATGCACATTGAATCGGTGACCTGCGCCCGCAAATTCATTTCGGCGGCGCGCCTGGCCGCGCGCAGCAAGCCGGTGGTGGTGCTGAAGGCCGGCCGCAGCGGCGACGACAAGGTGTACGACGCCGTGATCCGGCGCGCCGGCATGCTGCGCGTGTATTCCTCGGCCGACCTGTTCGACGCGGTGGAAACGGTGGCGCGCGCGCGGCCCACGCGCGGCACACGCCTGGCCATCATGAGCAACGGCAGCGGCACTGGCCAGCTGGCGGCGGACGCGCTGCAGTACGTGCACGGCAAGCTGGCGCAGTTCTCGCCCGAGACCGGCAAACGCCTGCGCAGCGAGCTGCCCGCCGGCCTGCCGCCGGTCAATCCGATCGACATCGGCGGCGAAGCCAGCGCCGAGCGCCACGTCGCCGTGGCCAGCGCCTTGCTGGCCGACCCTGACGCCGACGCGCTGCTGCTGGTGCACGCGCCGTCCTCGGCGGCGGCCAGCACCGGCGTGGCGCAGGCGCTGGCGCCGCTGCTGCGGCAAAGCGGGCGCAGCGTGCTGTCCTGCTGGCTGGGCGGCGATGCGGTGGCCGGCGCGCGCCAGGTCTTTGCCGACGCCGGCCTGCCGACCTACGACACGCCGGAAAAAGCGGTGCGCGCGTACAGCCAGGTGGTGCAGTACGCGCGCAACCAGGCCTTGCTGATCGAGGTGCCGGGCCAGGTGCCGGCCCATTCGGTGCCCGAGCGCCAGGCCGCGCGCCAGCTGGTGCAGGCGGCGCAGGCGCGCGGCGAAGCGGAACTGGCGCCGGCCGACCTGGCGGCCGTGCTGGCGGCCTACGGCTTGCCGCTGGCGCCCGCCAGCGCGCTGCCGCCGGACGTGCAGCAGCTGCGCATCGCCATGCAGGTCGACCCGGTGTTCGGTCCCGCCATCAGCGTCGGGCTGGGCGGCAGCGCCGGGCGCGTGGTGGACGACCGCGCGGTCGGCCTGCCGCCGCTGAACACGGTGCTGGCGCGCGACATGCTGCGCCGTACCGGCGTCGGCCGCGCCCTGGTCGCCGAGCGCGAGATCCTGTGCGGCGCCCTGGTCCACGTGGCCGAGCTGGTGGCCGACATCGGCGAAATCGCCGCGCTTGAAATCGACCCGCTTACGGTAGCCGACGGCCTGCTGCAGGTGCATGGCGCGCGCCTGGCGCTCGGTCCGCGCCGGCCGGAAAGCAGCATGGCGATCCGGCCCTATCCGCATGAGCTGGAGCAGGAAATCGAGTGGCAGGGCGCGCCGTTGCTACTGCGCCCGATCCGCCCGGAGGACGCGCCGGCCCATGTGCGCTTCTTCAGCCGCCTCGATCCGGACGACGTGCGCCTGCGCTTCTTCTCCGCCATGAAAGAGCTGCCGCCGGCCCAGCTGGCGCGCCTGACGCAGATCGACTACGACCGCGCCATGGCCTTTATCGCCACCCGCACCGGCGCCGATGGCCAGCCCGAAACGCTGGGCGTGGTGCGCGCCGTGGCCGACCCGGACAACCAAAAAGCAGAGTTCGCCATCATTGTGCGTTCCGATTTGAAAGGCAAAGGGCTGGGGAATATCCTGTTCCAGAAATTGCTTGACTATTTCCGCAGCCGCGGCACGCGTGAAATCACGGGCGAAGCCCTGTCCGAGAATAGCGGGATGCAACAACTGATGCGCAGATTCGGCGGAACCGTGACGCCGTCGCGGGAAGCTGGTATGGTAGATCTTCGCCTTGCGCTGCAATTGAAAACCTCCTAAATTGTGGAGGGCGCTGTGACGTTACATTGATGAATGTCAAAGCGTATCTGTCGGGCTAATTTACACTTGTACTTCCGTTTCCGCGTAGCGAACTTAGGGAGCAAGAATGTTAACGGCCACATATACATTAGTTGCGCTATCCGTTGAACAGGCTAACGTGCGCCTTAGCCTGCTGTCGTTTCAAAAATACGTGCAATCGACGCTGCTGCGCCAGCAGCGCTTGACCCTGTCCCAGCTCGAATATGCCTGCGAAACCCTGGAGCGCCTGTACCAGGCCTGCCACTGGCGCAAGATCGAGCTGTACCTGATTCCCGCGCTGCAAAATGCCACTGAGCAAGCCAACCAGCTGCTGGACGAACTGAGCCGGCTGAACCAGGCCGCGCTGGCCGTGATCCGCCGCCTGCAATCGGAGCTGGACCTGGCCAGCGAACACAGCGAGCGGCAGGTGGCCGACATCTGCGCCGCGATTGAAACGTTCTGCACGGTGCTCCTGCAGCGCCTGGAAAAAGAGGAGAAGGAACTGTTCTCCATCGCCCGCACCGCCATCGGCGGCGAAGCGTGGTTCGATATCGCGAATAAATTCCTGGCGCACGACGCCCAGGTGGTGGAAGCGCGCCGCTCGCCCGCTGCCGCCGACAAAGACAGGAAAGCCTTGTCCCAGGCCCGCCAGGTGCGCGCATCCCTGCGGAACGACGACGAGGCCGCAGTTCCTGTGCCGAAGCTGCGCTACCACCGGCGCATGCGTTCGGCCCATCGCGCCGCTGCGGACACGGCCTGACATGCCGTGGCTGCATTCGCCGCCCCGGTCGGGCGGCGCTGCGCTATGATGGTGGTTTTGATCCATTCATAGCACAACTATGTTTGAGTTCCTCTTCAAGCAGCAGGCCAGCCAGGCCAGCGTTGCCGGACAGTCGAGTGCCGGCGGATCGCAGGCACCGCTTGGCACCCCCGCAGAACGCCGCGCGGCGCAAGCCGCGCTGGCCCGCAACCTGGCGGGCGACGAGGCCGCTGCGGTCGAGCTCATCCTTAACAGCGAATTTGCCGATGTGCGCCTGGCGGCGGCCGAGCATGTGGTGTCGCAGGACGCGCTGGAAAAAGTCCAGCACGCCGTGCGTAATTCGGACCGGCGCGTTGCCAAGCTGGTGCAGGGGCGGCTGGACGCGATCCGCCACACCCAGGCCGAGCAGAAGCAGGCGGCCAATTGCATTGCCATGGCGCAGCGTCTGTTGGCGGACGAAAAGTTGACGCCCAACCAGGTCGCCGACCTGGACCGGCTATGGAAGGTGATCGACGCCGCGCCCGGCGCCGCTGCCGAGTTTGCCCATGTGCGGCAAGCACTGGGCGAACGCCTGGAGGCCCAGGTGGCCCTGCAGCGCGCCATGATCGATGCCCTGGCCACCTTGCGCCAGCAGCCCGACGCGGCCACGTTCGAGCGCCTGGCGGCCGAGCATGCCGCGCACCTGGCCGCGCCCGAGCACGCCTCGCTGCCGCGCCACCTGCTGCACGATTTCGAGGCCGCGCTGGCCGCCGGCCGCGCCGCGCAGGCCGCGAGCGCCGCAGCCGCCACCCCGGCCACTCCGGCCACTCCGGCCGCCCCGGCTGCCGCGGCGGCGGCCCCGGGCGCCCGCGCCAACGATGAAGGCGCCACAGCGTCCGCCACAAGCGCCGCTGCCGGACAGCCCAACGGCGCCGCCGGTGCGCCCGAGCTGCCGCCCGCCGCCAGCCATGACGGCGCCGACCCGCGTCCGCCGCGACCGCCCCGGGAAAAACACAAACCGACGCCGGCCGAACAGGAAGCCAACCGGCAGTTCATGGACCTGGTGGAGGCGATGGAAGCGGCCTTGGCGCAAGGCCAGCTGCACATTGCCGCCGAACACGACAAGACCCTGAAAGACAGCAAGACCGGCCGCCTGACGCCGGCCCAGGCCGAGCGACTGGCCCATGTACGCGCCGACCTGAAGCGCCTGGGCGACTGGGCGCGCTGGGGCGGCAATGTTTCGCGCGAAGAGCTGGTGCATGCCGTTGAGCAGCTGCCGGGCGAAGGCCTGGGCATGAGCGAACTGGCGAAGAAGGTCGGCAGCATGCGCGAACGCTGGAAGGCGCTGGACAGTATCTCCGGCGCCGCCCCCAAATCGCTGTGGGAGAAATTCGACGCCGCCTGCACCGCCGCCTACGCCCCGGCCGCCGCCCACTTCAAGCACCTGGCCGACGAGCGCCACGCCAACGCCGCCAAGGCGCAGCAGCTGGTGGACGAGGCCAATGCCCTGATTGAAAAAGACGCGGCGCAGCTGGAAGCGGCCGGCGGCGCCCAGGTGCACCGCGAGGAATCGGCCTCCGGCAACCTGCCGCACACGCACGACTGGCGCACCCTGGCCTCCAGCACGCAGCGCCTGCGCCAGGCCTGGAGCCGCCTTGGCACCATCGACCGCAAGGACAAGAAGCGCCTCGACGCGGCCTTCACCAAGGCCATGGACACCCTGATGGCGCCGCTCGACGCCCAGCGCAAGATCGAAGTGGCGCGGCGCGAGCAACTGATCGAGGAAGTGGGCAAGCTGAACCCGCTCGACCGCCACACCATTGACACCCTGCGCGGCCTGCAGGAATCGTGGCAGGGCCACGCGCGCGCCTTGCCGCTGGAGCGCAAGACCGAGCAAGTGCTGTGGCAGAAGTTCCGCGCCGCCTGCGACCAGGTGTTCGCCAAGCGCAAGGAGCACGCCCACGCCGCCGACCACGAGCGCAAGGCCCACCTGCACGCGCGCGAAGCCATCTGCGCCAGCCTGGAAGGCGCCCGGTTCGAAGGCGAGGACAAGGCCGTGCTGGCCGCTATCGGCAAGGCCTTGAAGGAAGCCGCCGCAGCCTGGCATGCCTCCGGCGTGGTGCCGCGCGCCAGCGAGCAGCGCATCGACCAGCGCTACCGCGCCGCGGTCGGCGCCCTGCAGGCGCAGGCGGACGCCATCCGCAAGCGCGCCGGCGCGGCACAGGCCAACGCCCTGCGCGAGAAACTGCGCCTGGTGCAGGCGCTGGAAAGCGCGCTGGCCGGCGCCGATGCCATCGACAGCGCCGACTGGAGCGCCCGCTGGCAGGCCTTGCCGCCGCTGCCGCCGGAGCAGGAGCGCGCTTTGCGTGCCCGCCTGGACGCCGCGCTGAAAGCCGTCGAAGGCACAGGGCAGGGCGGACGCGCCGCCTACGCCACCCAACTGGAAGACAACCGACAGCGCCTGCTGTCCGAAGTGCTGCGCCTGGAAATCGTGGCCGGCATCGACAGCGGCGCGGAATTTGCGAAAGACCGACTCAAAATGCAGGTGGAAGTATTGCAATCGTCCCTCAAATCCGGCCAGAAACCGGCCAGCCACGCCGCCCAGTTACTTGCCCTGTGCGCCATGCCCGCCCTGGCGGACGCCCGCACGGCCAGCCGCATCGAGCAGCTGTTCCGCAAGCTGGGCGCGGAGGGGAAATGAGCGACGTACGTATCCAGGCCGAAGACTTCGATTTGTCCCAGGAAATAGCGCAACTGCGCGCCGGAAACCCCAAAGTTGGCGCTATAGTCAGCTTCGCTGGCACCGTGCGCGACCTGAACGAGGGCGCCTCTGTGGCGGAGATGGAGCTCGAGCATTATCCCGGCATGACTGAACAGTCGATCCAGGCCATCATCGAGCAGGCCAAAGCGCGCTGGCCGATCTATGGCGCGCTGGTGATCCACCGCGTGGGGCCGCTCAAGCCCATGGACCAGATCGTGCTGGTGGCGGTGACCTCGCCGCACCGGGGCGAAGCGTTCTCGGCTTGCGAATTTATCATCGACTACCTGAAAACCGAGGCGCCGTTCTGGAAGAAGGAGCAGACGCCGGAAGGCGCCCGCTGGGTCGATGCCCGCAGCAGCGACGATGAAGCATTGAGAAAGTGGTCTTGAAAACTGTCAACGCATCCTTAGATTGTTGTTGACAATGATTCAGGAGCGTTAGACATGCGCCAAGACAAACTTACCACCAAATTGCAAGAAGCCCTCGCCGACGCCCAAAGCCTGGCCGTCGGCAACGACAACCAATACATCGAACCTGCCCACCTGCTGCTGGCTTTGCTGAATCAGGAAGACGGCGGCGCACGCTCGCTGCTGCAGCGCGCCGGCGTCAACGTCGGCGGCCTGGCGCAGGCCCTCAAGCATGCGCTGGAGCGCATGCCCAAGGTCTCGGGCGGCGACGTCACCGTCAGCCGCGAGTTCGTCAACATGCTGAACCAGGCCGACCGCGAAACGCAAAAGCGCGGCGACCAGTTCGTCTCGAGCGAAATGGTGCTGCTGGCCATTTCCGACGACAAATCGGACGCCGGCCGCCTGGCACGCGAGAACGGCCTGCAGCGCAAGGCGCTGGAGACCGCCATCGACGCCGTGCGCGGCGGCTCCAAAGTCGACTCGCAGGAAGCCGAAGGCCAGCGCGAAGCGCTGAAAAAATACACGCTCGACCTGACCGAGCGCGCCCGCATGGGCAAGCTGGACCCGGTCATCGGCCGCGACGACGAAATCCGCCGCGCCATCCAGGTCCTGCAGCGCCGCACCAAGAACAACCCGGTGCTGATCGGCGAACCCGGCGTCGGCAAGACCGCCATCGTGGAAGGCCTGGCGCAGCGCATCGTCAACAACGAAGTGCCCGATTCCCTGCGCGGCAAGCGCGTGCTCTCGCTCGACATGGCGGCCCTGCTGGCGGGCGCCAAATACCGTGGCGAATTCGAAGAGCGCCTGAAAGCCGTGCTGAAAGAGCTGGCGCAGGACGAAGGCCAGACCATCGTCTTCATCGACGAGCTGCACACCATGGTGGGCGCCGGCAAGGCCGAAGGCGCGATGGACGCCGGCAATATGCTGAAGCCTGCGCTGGCGCGCGGCGAGCTGCATTGCCTGGGCGCGACCACGCTCGACGAATACCGCAAGTACATCGAGAAGGATGCCGCGCTGGAGCGCCGCTTCCAGAAGATCCTGGTCGACGAGCCGAGTGTGGAAGCCACCATCGCCATCCTGCGCGGCCTGCAGGACAAGTACGAGCTGCACCACAAGGTGGAAATCACCGACCCCGCCATCATCGCTGCGGCGGAGCTGTCGCACCGCTACATCACCGACCGCTTCCTGCCCGACAAGGCGATTGACCTGATCGACGAAGCCGCTTCCAAGATCAAGATCGAGATCGACTCCAAGCCGGAAGTGATGGACAAGCTGGAACGCCGCCTGATCCAGCTCAAGATCGAGAAGGAAGCCGTCAAGCGCGAGAAGGACGACGCCTCGCGCGCCCGCCTGCAGCTGCTGGACGACGAAATCGCCAAGCTGCAGCGCGAGTACAACGATTATGAGGAAGTGCTGAAGGCCGAAAAGGCCAATGTGCAGGGCACCACCCACATCAAGGAAGAGATCGAGCGCATCAAGCAGCAGATGGAGGAAGCCACGCGCGCCTCCAACTGGCAGCGCGTGTCCGAGCTCCAGTACGGCAAGCTGCCGGAGCTGGAAGCGCAGCTGAAGCACGCCGAATCGGCTGGCGCCGGCGAACAGGCCAGCGACAAGCCCAAGCTGCTGCGCACCCAGGTCGGCGCCGAAGAAATCGCCGAAGTGGTGTCGCGCGCCACCGGCATCCCGGTCTCGCGCATGATGCAGGGCGAGCGCGACAAGCTGCTGCACATTGAAGAAAAGCTGCACGAACGCGTGGTGGGCCAGGACGAGGCGATCAACGCCGTGGCCGACGCCATCCGCCGCTCGCGCGCCGGCCTGTCGGACCCGAACCGTCCGTACGGCTCCTTCATGTTCCTCGGCCCGACCGGCGTCGGCAAGACCGAGCTGACCAAGGCGCTGGCGAACTTCCTGTTCGATTCCGAGGAATCGCTGATCCGCATCGACATGAGCGAATTCATGGAGAAGCACTCGGTGGCGCGCCTGATCGGCGCACCGCCCGGCTACGTGGGCTACGACGAAGGCGGCTACCTGACCGAAGCCGTGCGCCGCAAGCCGTACAGCGTGATCCTGCTGGACGAGATCGAGAAAGCGCACCCGGACGTGTTCAACGTGCTGCTGCAGGTGCTGGACGACGGCCGCATGACGGACGGGCAGGGCCGCACCGTGGACTTCAAGAACACGGTGGTGATCATGACCTCCAACCTCGGCTCGCAGAAGATCCAGTCGCTGGACGAATCCGACCCGGCGGTGGTGAAGCTGGCGGTGATGGCCGAAGTACGCGGCCACTTCCGCCCCGAGTTCATCAACCGCATCGACGAGATCGTGGTGTTCCACGGCCTGGACGACAAGCATATCGGCTCGATTGCCCGCATCCAGCTGCAGATCCTGGAGCAGCGCCTGAAGCGCATGGACATGGGCATGACGGTGACCGACGCCGCCCTGCAGAAGATCGCCGAAGCAGGCTACGACCCGGTCTACGGCGCCCGTCCGCTCAAGCGCGCGGTGCAGCAGCAGATCGAAAACCCGCTCTCGAAGCTGATCCTGGAAGGCCGCTTCGGCCCGAAAGACACGATCCGCATCGACGCCGAAGGCAGCGAACTTGTCTTCAACAAGGCTTGATCCTGCCCGCCTGGCCGGCCGCCTCGCGTTCCTGCGCGAGGCGGAGCGGCTGAAAAGCGTGCTGCGCAGCGGCTTCACCTCGTCCGGCCGCGCCGAGTCGACGGCGGAGCACAGCTGGCGCCTGACGCTGATGGCGCTGGTCTTCGCCGACGAGCTGCCCGGCCTCGACCTCGCCCGCGTGCTCAAGCTGTGCGTGGTGCACGACCTGGGCGAAGCCATCCACGGCGACATCCCCGCCATCCACCAGCACGCCCACCCGGACAAGGCGGCCCAGGAACGGGCCGACCTGCAGACGCTCACGCGCGACCTCGACGCAGCGCTGCGCGCCGACATCATCGCCCTGTGGGACGAATACGAAGCCGCCGCCACGCCCGAAGCCAAGGCCGTGAAAGCCTTCGACAAGCTGGAGACGATCCTGCAGCACAACCAGGGCGACAACCCGCCCGACTTCGACTACGCCTTCAACCTGGACTACGGCCGCCAGCACACCGCGAGCGAGCCGCTGTTCGCCGCACTGCGTGCCATGCTCGACCGCGAGACCGCCGCCCGCGCCGCCGCCTCAATCCTGGCGCGCGAAGAACTCGGTGGGCGGGACGCCGAAGGTCTTGCGGAACATGGCCGTAAAGGCTGACTGGCTCGCATAGCCCAGCGCATCGGCCACCTGCGCCAGCGGCATGCCGCTGGCAATCAGCGGCGCCGCATGCGCCAAGCGCGCCTGCTGGCGCCACTGGCCGAAGCTCATCCCCAGCTCCTTCTCGAACAAGCGCGCCAGCGTGCGCTCCGACGCCCCCACGCTGTGCGCCCATTGCTCCAGCGTCTGGGGCGAGCCCGGCTCGGCCAGCAGGCTGTCGCACAAACTGCGCAAGCGCTTATCGCGCGGCATCGGCACGCGGATGGGGCGCGTGGCCAGCTTCGGCAGCTCGTCCAGGATCAGGTTGCCGATCAGCTGCGAGCGATGGCTCGGCACCTCCGGATCCTCCTGCTCCAGCGCCATGACCAGCTCGCGCAGCAGCGGCGACACCGTCAGCACCTTGCACGGCTCGCCGGGGAAGGGATCGAAGGACGACGCCACGTACACCGGCCGCAGGCGCGCCGTCTCGATCACCGTCAGAGAATGCTCGACGTTGGGCGCCGTCCAGATGGCCCGCTGCGGCGGCACGATCCAGCTGCTATCGAGCGCATTGAGCCGGATCACCCCCTCCAGGGCCAGCGTCAACTGTGCACAATCATGGCTGTGCGGCTGCAGGGAGCGGGCGCTGGCCAGGTCGCGCGCGATCATGGTGACCGGCTGCACCTCGGTTGGCTCGCGGCGGCTTTCATGGGGACCGGTATGGGTGACGATGGCGACAGGCATGGGATGGCGGTTTTGCGATAAATGATGTCATCCTAGCTCAAAACAGACGCGGCAGGTTTTTCTACAATGTTTTCATTCTTCAAATGAATGAGGCAAGGAATGGACAAGCAAACCTTACGCAACGACGCCCGCGTGATCGGCCTGGTGGGCCTGGCGCATGGCGTGTCGCACTTTTACCACCTGATCCTGGCTGCGCTCTTCCCGTGGCTGAAAACCGCCTTCGAGCTCAGCTACTCCCAGCTGGCACTGCTGATGACGGTGTTCTTTGTGGTCTCCGGCATTGGCCAGGCGCTGGCCGGCTTCGTGGTCGACCGTGTCGGCGCACGGCGCGTGCTGTTCTCCGGCATGGCCATGCTCGGGGTATCGGCCCTGGTGCTGTCGAACGCACAGAACTACGCCGGCCTGGTGGCGGGCGCACTGCTGGCTGGCATGGGCAACAGCATCTTCCACCCCGCCGACTACACCATCCTCAACCAGCGCGTGTCACGCGAGCGCGTCGCCCACGGCTTCTCCGTGCACGGCCTGAGCGGCAGCATCGGCTGGGCCGCCGCACCCGTATTCATGACCGGCGTCGCCGTA
Source organism: Pseudoduganella sp. (assembly GCF_041914865.1). NCBI lineage: Bacteria > Pseudomonadati > Pseudomonadota > Betaproteobacteria > Burkholderiales > Oxalobacteraceae > Pseudoduganella > Pseudoduganella sp. The sequence continues at coordinate 28,334 of NZ_JAYSCO010000046.1, forward strand.
GCCAGCGACTGGCGCACCGCCTTGCTCTCCGCCGCCGCGCTGCCGGCGATCGTGCTCGCCATCCTGTGGATCAACCGCGAAGCACTGCGGCCCGACCCGATCGTACGCCACCCGGCAGGCGCCGCCCAGGAAGGCTCGTTCGACTTCCTGCGCCTGCCATCGGTATGGATGTGTTTCGCCTTCTTCTTCCTGACCGCGCTGGCACTGGGCGGCATCCAAAGCTTCTCCACCACCGGGCTGGTCAAGCTATACGGCATGTCGCTCGCGCTCGCCACCAGCGCATTCACCGCCTACATGCTTGCGTCCGCGCTTGGCATGCTGCTGGGCGGCTTCCTCGCCTCCGGCCGCAAGAACCACGACCGCACGATTGCCATTGCGTTCGCCCTGGCCGCCGTACTCGCGCTGGCGCTGGGGCTGGTGATCGTGCCCGCCTGGGGCGCGGTCGTGATGATGGCCCTGGTCGGCTTCTTCTCCGGCATCGCCGGCCCCTCGCGCGACCTGATGATCCGCGCCGCCGCCCCGAAAAATGCCACTGGCCGCGTGTACGGCGTCGTCTATTCCGGCCTCGACAGCGGCCTCTCGGTAGGCCCCCTGATGTTTGGATTGATGATGGACGCCGGCAAACCCTCCCTGGTATTCGCCACGATTGCCTTCTTCCTCCTGCTCGCCATCGCCACCGCCACCGGCGTCGGCACCCGCACCCGCAAATTCAGCCCCCAAATTCGGGGTCAGGTCTGACATTCGGACACGGAGTAGCAAAGTTTGATATATCTCAATACGCAAAATCGACCGGATTTGCGTATTGAGGTAGATCAAAGATATTGTTTGGGTGTCCGATTGTCAGACCTGACCCCGAATTTTGGAGAGTGAAATGAACTTTGCTACGACCGATCTGTGCGATGACAACCCTGGTTTGCTGGAGGACGGCTCCTTGACCGTGTTGCCTCCGGTGTTCCATCACTTCGGCAAGCGGGCGCGCTTTGCGGGGCCGGCGGTGACCTTGAAGGTGCATGAGGATAATGCGCTAGTGCGGGCTACCCTGGAAACGCCGGGCGAGGGCAGGGTGCTGGTGGTGGATGGGGGCAGCAGCTTGCGCCGGGCTTTGGTGGGTGGGCAGCTGGGCTTGCTGGCACAGGATAATGGCTGGGCCGGGGTCATCGTCGATGGCTGCGTGCGCGATAGCGTGGAGCTGGCGCAGTGCGATGTCGGCATCATGGCGCTGGCTACGCATCCGCAACGCAGCGCGCGTGAGGGTGTCGGCAAGCGCGATGTGGTGGTGCAGTTCGGTGGCGTGCCGATCGCGCCGGGCGATTGGATTTACGCGGATGCGGATGGCATCCTGGCGTCGCGCCGTAAACTTGTGTAAGCCTTCCATAATGTGAAACGCTCGTTTCATGCAATGAAAAGTGCAGCATTTCAACAAAGGCTGTTTCTCTCGAACTGAGAAACAGCTTTCCGCATCATGCAATATTTGGCTTAAGTATTTGATTATGCTTAAGTAAAAAGTGCTTATATGTCTTATATAAGACATGTGGTGCACTGAACAATTGCGCCTAAGATATCCCTAACAGGCTTTTATACGCACTTAAGGGGATAAATCATGGCTACTCGTGCCGAACAAATCGCTGCTTTGCAGCATGACTGGGAGTCCAATCCGCGTTGGGCGGGCGTGACCCGTGCCTATACGGCGGAGGATGTGGTGCGCTTGCGCGGTTCGCTGCAGGTCGAGCATACGCTGGCCAGGCGGGGTGCCGAGAAGCTGTGGGCGCTGCTGAATAATGAGCCGTTTGTGAATGCGCTTGGGGCGCTGACCGGTAACCAGGCGATGCAGCAGGTGAAGGCGGGCTTGAAGGCGATTTATCTGTCGGGCTGGCAGGTGGCGGGCGATGCGAACCTGGCGGGGGAGATGTACCCTGACCAGTCGCTGTATCCGGCCAATTCGGTGCCGATGGTGGTGCGGCGCATTAACAATACCTTCCAGCGTGCGGACCAGATCCAGTGGTCGGAGGGGCGGGATGATATCGATTTCTTTGCGCCTATCGTGGCGGATGCGGAGGCGGGCTTCGGTGGCGTGCTGAATGCGTTCGAGCTGATGAAGGCGATGATCGAGGCGGGTGCGTCGGGCGTGCATTTCGAGGATCAGCTGGCGTCGGTGAAGAAGTGCGGCCATATGGGCGGCAAGGTGCTGGTGCCGACGCGTGAGGCGGTGGAGAAGCTGACCGCGGCGCGCCTGGCGGCGGATGTGATGGGGACTTCGACCCTGGTTATCGCGCGTACCGATGCGGAGGCGGCGGATCTGCTGACGTCGGATGTCGATGCTAACGATAAGCCTTTCTGCACCGGAGAGCGTACCGTAGAGGGCTTCTTTAAGGTGCGGAATGGGCTGGAGCAGTCGATCGCGCGCGCTTTGGCGTATGCGCCTTACGCGGACCTGGTGTGGTGCGAGACGGGCAAGCCTGACCTGGCCTTTGCGAAGGCCTTTGCGGAGGCGGTGCATGAGAAGTTCCCGGGCAAGATGCTGGCCTATAACTGTTCGCCGTCGTTCAATTGGAAGAAGAACCTGGATGATGCGACCATCGCGCGCTTCCAGAAGGAGCTGGGGGCTATGGGCTATAAGTTCCAGTTCATTACCCTGGCGGGTTTCCATTCGCTGAATTACGGCATGTTCAACCTGGCGCATGGCTATGCGCGGCGCCAGATGTCGGCTTTCGTGGAGTTGCAGGAGGCGGAGTTCGCGGCGGCGGAGAAGGGCTTCACGGCGGTGAAGCATCAGCGCGAAGTCGGTACCGGCTATTTCGATGCGGTGACGCAGGCGATCCAGCAGGGCCAGTCGTCAACCACGGCGCTGCATGGTTCGACGGAGGATGAGCAGTTCTTCGACGCTAAGAAGGTTGCCTGACCATGTGCACGCAGTCCAGCAGCACGCCGCTTGGGTGCGGGTATTGCGTGCTTTGTGCGGCGCGGTAGCCGGCGGCGCGGTAGAAGGGAACTGCGCTCAGGGAGGCGTATAGGTGCAGCTTCCCTGGCTGCGCTGCCATCTGTTCGAGGGCGTGCAGCAGGGCTTTGCCGATACCTTGCCCGCCGTATTGCGGGTCGACGAAGACGGCGTCCACTTCGTTATTGGCCTGGTCGAGGATGGCGTAGCCGGCGAGTGCGCCATGCAGGCTGGCTTTGATGCCGCCGCCTTGCTGCAGCAGTTCCGGGTAGCGGGCGGGCGCTGGGGATGCGGCCCAGGCGTCGAGGACGGCTGGGGCGTAGTGGCCGGCGCACTGTGTGCGCAGGGCGCGTGTGCGCAGCGCCCATAAGGCGGGAATGTCTGCGGGACTGGCGGGTTGGAGGGTGAGCATGGGGCTAGTGTAACGCGGCCGGGTGTGCGCATGAGATAATGCGGGTTAATCTTCATTTATCGCATTCCCTATGTTTAGTTATCGCCACGCATTCCATGCCGGCAATCATGCCGACGTCCTTAAGCACTTTGTCCTGGTCCAGGTCCTGGAGTACCTGAACCAGAAGGATGTCGCCTATACCTATATCGACACGCATGCCGGCGCCGGCGTGTATTCGCTGGACAGCGCCCAGGCGACCAAGACCGCTGAATTTGAAACCGGCATCGGTCCGTTGTGGGACCGCGATGATCTGCCGGAGCCGCTGGCGGAGTATGTGCAGCTGGTGAAGGATATGAACCCGAGCGGCAAGCTGCGCTTCTATCCCGGTTCGCCTTATTGCGCGGAGATCGTGGCGCGCGAGGAGGATCGCATCCGCCTGTTCGAGCTGCACCCTTCCGATGCCAAGATCCTGGAGGATAACTTCCGCAAGCTGGAGCAGCACCAGGCGGCCAATGGCCGTCGTCCGGCGGCGCGCGGCAAGCGGGTGATCGTGAACAAGGCGGATGGCTTCCTGGGCGTGAAGGCGCTGCTGCCGCCGCCGTCGCGCCGTGGCATCGTGCTGTGCGATCCGCCTTACGAGGATAAGCAGGACTATAAGAAGGTGACCGATATGCTGGGCGATGCGTTGAAGCGCTTCCCGACCGGCACGTATGCGGTCTGGTATCCGGTGCTGCAGCGCATCGAGGCGCGCAACTTTGCGGAGCGCCTGAAGCATCTGCCGGCCAAGAGCTGGCTGAATGTGACCTTGTGCATCAATACGCCGACGCCGGATGGCATCGCGCTGCATACCAGCGGCATGTTCCTGCTTAACCCGCCGTACACGCTGGAGCCGATGCTGCGCCAGGTGATGCCTTACCTGGTGCAGGTGCTGGGCCGCGATTCGGGCGCGCAATTCACGCTGGAGAGTGGCGAGGTCGCCACAGGTAAGAAGGGTGCGTCCAAAACTGCGTAAAAATGTTGTCAGGACTACACAAAAAGGTATAGTCTTGTAACTATGAGTTTAGCAATGGGGAAACCCATGACCGCCGTGGCGCAGAATGAAGTGCAGCTTCCAATGCCGTATGCGAACCAGTTCTTCCTGGCACGGCAACCTATCCTCAATCGTTCCCAGCGGCTCGTGGCCTACGAGCTGCTTTACCGAAATGCCGAGGTCCACGAAGCGCGTGTGACCGATGGCACCCATGCCACCGCTTCCGTGATCGCCCATGCTTCCGAGCTGGGCATGGAGCAGGTCGTGGGCGACCAGCTGGCCTTCGTCAATGTCGATACGACGGGGCTGATGAGCGATTTTATTCATTTCCTGCCGAACGATAAGGTGATCCTGGAAGTGCTGGAGTCGGTCGAGCCGACGCCGGAGGTGTTGAACCGCTTGCGGGAGTTGAAGCAGGCCGGCTATAAGTTTGCGCTGGACGATGTGGCGGGCGAGAGCGCGACGGTGGAGGCGCTGCGGCCGTTGATGGATGTGATCAAGGTCGACCTGAAGCAGATCGAACGCGGCAGCCTGCCGGCCCTGGCGCGCAGCCTGCGCAATCCGAACCAGAAGCTGCTGGCGGAGAAGGTGGAGACGGTCGAGGAGTTCCGCGAGTGCATGGACCTGGGCTTTGAGTATTTCCAGGGCTATTACTTTGCGCGGCCGGTGATTTTGAGCGGCAAGAAGATTGCGCCGTCACAGCTGTCCATCATGAAGCTGCTCGACCTGCTGAACCGCGATGCGGACCAGCGCGAGGTGGAGCGCAGCGTCAAACATGATCCTTTGATTTCTCTGAACCTGCTGCGGCTGGTGAATACGCCGGCGGTGGGGGCGCGTTTCCGCATCAACTCGGTCGGCCATGCGCTGATCGTGCTGGGGCGGCGCCAGCTGCAGCGCTGGCTGCAGATCCTGCTGTATGTGAAGGGGGCGGAGTTCGATTCGCCTTTGCTGCAGATGGCGACCACGCGCGGCAAGACCATGGAGCTGGTGATGGGCCATGTGCGTCCGGCGGAGAAGGTGGCGGCCGATATCGGTTTTACGGTCGGCATCATGTCGCTGATGGATGCGCTGTTCTCGGTGCGCATGGGCGAGATCCTTGATTGCGTCAATGTGCTGGACGAGGTGCGCGATGCCTTGCTGCACCGTGAGGGCGACTATGGCGACGTGCTGCGCCTGATCGAATTGATCGAGCGGGCGCAGGAGGGGCAGGAGCTGACCGGCATCCTGCATAAGCTGGAGCTGGCGCCGTCGGCGCTGTATGCCTTGCAGCGCGAGGCCTTTGAGTGGGTGAACGAGTACGCCCACCACGTTGCTTAGTTACTGGGCCAGCAGCAGGAAGACCGTTGGTTTCTTGTGGAAGTCCGGCGCCTTGCCGGCAGTGAGCTGGCTTTTCCATTGCGCGCCCGTCTGGGTGCGGATCGTTTCCGTTGGCAGGCTGATGTCGGTGGCCACGCAAATCAGCGTGGTGCCGGCGCATGCGCTGACCAGTGCTTCCAGCATGGCGGCGTTGCGGTAGGGCGTTTCGATGAACAGCTGCGTCTGCTTTTCCTGGCGCGAACGGGTTTCCAGGTCTTTCAGGCGCTTGGCGCGCTGCGCGGCGTCGGTCGGCAGGTAGCCGTTGAAGGCGAAGCTTTGGCCGTTCAGGCCGCTGGCCATGACGGACATCAGGATGGAGGAGGGGCCGACCAGCGGGCGTATCGGAATGCCGTGGGCGTGCGCCAGGCGCACCAGGTCGGCGCCGGGGTCGGCCACGGCCGGCACGCCGGCTTCGGACAGCAGGCCGACGTCATGGCCGGCTTGCAGCGGCGCGAGCAGGGCTTGCAGGGCTTGCGCGGGGGTGTTGATGTTAAGCTCGCTGATCGCGATTTCCTGGATCGGCTTGGCGGTGCCGACCTGCTTCAGGAAGGCGCGCGCGGTTTTGGCGTTTTCGGCGACGAAGTGGCCCAGCTCGGAGGTCAGTTGCTGTACGTGCTGGGGGATGACCTGGTCCAGCGATTCGGTGGGGCCGAGCGTATTGGGGATGAGGTAGAGGGTGCCGTTCATAGTTTCTTGTCAGGTTTCAGCGGAAAAAGCCCACGCCGGCGGCGCGCAGCATGCCGGTCAGTGCAATCAGAGGCAATCCGGTGAGCGCCGTCGGGTCGCTGGAATCAATGCGTTCGAGGATGGCGATGCCTAGCGCCTCATTTTTGGCACTTCCGGCACAATCATAGGGCTGCTCGATGCGCAAATAGGCGTCCAGCTCCTCATCCGGCAAATCGCGGAACTTGACCACGGTTTGCACATCTTCCAGCTGGTGCGTGTTGTTGCGTCCATCCCACAGGCAGAGCGCGGTGTGGAAGATGACCTCGCGGCCGCGCATTTTCTGCAATTGGGCCAGGGCGTTGGCATGGTTGCCAGGTTTGCCGATTTGTTCATCGTCGAGCGTGGCGACCTGGTCGGAGCCTATCACCAGTGCGCCGGGGTGGCGTGCCGCGACGGCGGCGGCCTTTTCGCGCGCCAGGCGCAGGGCGGTGGCGGCGGGTGTTTCGCCGGCGTGCGGGCTTTCGTCGATGTCGGGCACGTCCACGCCGAACGGCAGTTGCAGGCGGCCCAGCAGCTCGCGGCGATAGGCCGAGCTGGAGGCAAGTATGATGTCAGTTGTTTTCATCAGGGAAATGTTATATGCTCTCTGCGCCTGTCAAACAGCGCGAAAAATGCGCAAGTCTTTGACGCGGCGTGGAAAATCCTGTTATTATCGCAGGTTTTCGAGGGAAATTTTAGCCAATGAATGCTTTTGAGATCGACGCCTTTGAATTTTGTCGGACCAACAGCAGCCGTGAAGGAGTCACTCCTGTCGCTGAAATGACCCGACTGAGCAAGGAATGCGCGGACCCATCCGGTGAGGTGACCTGGAAAGTGGAAGGCGGTTCCAGCAAACAGGGCTTCCCGCAGATGCGCCTGACCGTTGCCGGCGACGTGCAACTGGTGTGCCAGCGCTGCCTGACCCCGTTTGGCTACAAAATCGATTCGTCCACTGTCCTGATGCTCGGTAAAGACGATGCTGACGCGGACGAGATCGAAGAAATCATTGATGATGAAAGCATCGACGTCATCGTCGGTGCCCGCTCCATGAATCTCATGGACCTGGTGGAAGACGAGGCCCTGCTGGCCTTGCCTCAAGCGCCGAAACACGAAGTATGTCCTGATACTTCGCTGGTCGACAGCGCTAAGAGCGAGAAGGCATCGCCCTTCGCAAGCCTGAAGGGCTTGAAAGCAAACTAAACGAATTAAATCAGTTTTGTAGTAGTAAAGAACGTGTCAAAACGCGTGCAGTAATCGAGTTTGGCATGGATGTAGAAGCTCGATTCGCATGTTTTTGCGCATCGGATGTGTTAAAATCTTAGAACTTTAGTATTAGGAGTCATCATGGCTGTTCAACAGAACAAGAAATCCCCATCGAAGCGCGGCATGCACCGTTCGCACGATTTCCTGGTTGCACCGAACCTGGCAGTAGAGCCAACCACCGGTGAAACCCACCTGCGTCACCACATTTCGCCTAACGGCTTCTATCGTGGTCGCAAAGTGCTGAAGACCAAGAACGACGAGTAATCGACGTTTTTTGCTTCGGCTACAAGACAAAGCGGTGCTACGCAGGTCCCCTGACGTCGCGCCGCTTTTTCTTTGAGTTATACAATGACAATCAAAATCTCTATCGACTGCATGGGTGGCGACCACGGCCCCTCAGTCACGATTCCCGCCGCACTTTCCTTCCTTAAGCACGAACCAAACGCCGAGCTGATCCTCGTCGGCCTGGAAGACGTTATTCGCGCTGAACTGAAGAAGCACCACGCCGACGCCGAGCCGCGTCTCACTATCCTTCACGCTTCCGAACAGGTCACCATGGATGACCCGCTCGAGGTCGCTTTGCGCCGCAAGAAGGATTCGTCGATGCGCGTGGCGATCGAGCAGGTCAAGTCCTGCAATGCCGCGGCCTGCGTCTCCGCCGGCAATACCGGCGCCCTGATGGCGGTCTCGCGCTATGTGCTGAAGACCATGCCGGGCGTCGACCGTCCCGCCATCTGCAGCATCTTGCCGAACCAGAAGAACGGCCCAACCTATGTGCTGGACCTGGGTGCCAACGTGGATTGCGAACCGCATCACCTGCACCAGTTCGCCATTATGGGTTCGGTGCTGTGCCAGGCTGCCGAAGGCATTGAGCGCCCGACCATCGGCCTGCTGAATGTGGGCACCGAAGACATCAAGGGCAATGAAGTGGTCAAGGCGACGGCTGAACTGCTGAAGGCCGACCATGCGCGCGGCGCCCTGAATTTCCACGGCAACGTGGAAGGCAATGACATTTTCAAAGGCACCGCCGATGTGGTGGTGTGCGACGGCTTCGTCGGCAACGTGACGCTGAAGGCGGTGGAAGGCCTGGCGCGTTTCGTGAAGACGGTGCTGACGACCGAGTTCAAGCGAAACCCGATCACCATGCTGGGTGCGTTGATCGCACGCAGCGCGCTGCGCCAGATCGGCAATCGCCTGAATCCTGCCCGCTATAACGGCGCTGGCCTGCTGGGCCTGCGCGGCCTGGTGTTCAAGAGCCATGGCGGGGCGGAGGCGGAGGCCTATGAATGGGCGATCCGTCGTGCATATGATGCGGCGAAAAACAATGTACAAGAGCACCTGTCGGCCATGATCGCCGAACTGATGCCACAAGAAGAGCCGACAACCGAAACGAGAGACACGCATGACCCTGTACAGCAAGATCGTAGGCACGGGCAGCTACCTGCCTGAGAAACGCGTCACCAATGATGAACTGGCCGCCCAGCTGGCAGCCAAGGGCATCGAAACCTCGGACGAGTGGATTGTGTCGCGCAGCGGCATTTCCGCTCGCCACTATGCGGAGCCGGAGCAGGCGTCGTCCGACCTGGGCGTGATCGCTGCCCGGCGCGCGCTGGAGATGGCCGGCATGCAGCCGGACGATATCGACCTGATCATCGTTGCCAGCTCCACCCCTGATTTCTACGGCAGCTTCCCGAGCACGGCCTGCATCGTGCAGAAGAAGCTGGGCATGAGCAACAACTGCGCGGCAGTCGATGTGCAGGCTGTGTGCAGCGGCTTTGTCTACGCTGTGGCGACGGCCGACAGCTTCATCAAGTCCGGCATGCACAAGAATGTGCTGGTGATCGGCGCCGAAGTATTCTCCCGCATCCTGAATTTCGAAGACCGCACCACCTGCGTGCTGTTTGGCGATGGCGCCGGCGCCATTGTCATGAGCGCGTCGCAAGAGCCGGGTATCCTGGCCTGCAAGCTGCATGCCGATGGCCGCCATTCCGATGTGCTGCGCGTTCCGGGCAGCCTGTCGAATGGTGCGATTGCCGGCAGCGCCTTCCTGTACATGGACGGCCAGGCGGTGTTCAAGCTGGCGGTGTCGGTGCTGGAGAAGGTGGCTTATGAGGCGCTGGAAGCGGCCAATATGAGCTCGGACCAGATCGACTGGCTGATCCCGCACCAGGCCAATATCCGCATCATGAACGGCACCGCCAAGAAGCTGGGCATGGGGCCGGAGAAGATGGTGGTGACCGTGGACCAGCATGGCAATACCTCGGCCGCCTCGATCCCGCTGGCGCTGGATGTCGCGGTGCGCGATGGCCGCGTGAAGAAGGGCGATGTGGTGATGATGGAAGGTGTAGGCGGTGGCTTCACCTGGGGTGCCGTACTAGCCCGAATGTAATAAAATGCAGTCCTTTTTAGAATAAGAAGTCTAAAGGTTGAAAGATGAATAAATTTGCTTTCGTGTTCCCAGGCCAGGGTTCCCAGGCCGTGGGCATGATGGAAGGCTTTGCCGGCAACCCGGTGGTCGCACAGACCCTTGCCGAAGCTTCCGATGCATTGCAGTTTGACCTGGCGAAGCTGATCGCCGAAGGTCCAAAAGAAGAACTCGACCTGACCACCAACACCCAGCCGGTCATGCTGACCGCTGCCGTGGCAGCTTACCGCGCCTGGATCGCCGCCGGCGGTCCGGTGCCGACCGTGGTGGCCGGCCACTCGCTGGGCGAGTACTCGGCCCTGGTGGCGGCGGGCGTGATTTCCTTCAAGGATGCCGTGCCGCTGGTGCGCTTCCGCGCGCAAGCCATGCAGGAAGCCGTGCCGGTGGGGCAGGGCACCATGGCTGTGATGCTGGGCCTGTCCGACGAGGACGTGCGCGCCGCCTGCGCCGAAGCCGCGGCTGCCGTGCCGGGCGAAATCGTGGAAGCGGTTAACTACAATGCGCCAGCCCAGGTTGTTGTGGCCGGTCATACCGCCGCCGTCGACAAGGCTTGCGAAATCGCCAAGGCGAAAGGTGCCAAGCGCGCCATGCGCCTGCCAGTGTCGGCGCCGTTCCACAGCTCGCTGCTCAAGCCTGCTTCGGACCGCCTGCGCGAGTACATGGCTTCGATCCACTTCAATGCGCCGCAAATCCCGCTGATTAATAATGTGGACGTGGCTGTGCTGAACGACCCGGCATCGATCAAGGATGCGCTGGTGCGCCAGGCTGCCTCGCCAGTGCGCTGGGTGGAAACGATGCAGAAAGTGGCTGCCGATGGCATCACGAATGTGGTTGAATGCGGTCCGGGCAAGGTCCTGATGGGCCTGGCCAAGCGTATCGACAGCAACCTGGTGGGTGAGGCCATCTACGACCAGGCTACCCTCGAGCGCATGCTGGAAACCCTCAAATAAAAAAGGATAAAAATGACTCTCGCTAAGCAAGTAGCACTGGTGACCGGCGCCTCGCGCGGCATCGGCAAGGCCATCGCGCAGGAACTGGCGCGCCAGGGTGCCATCGTGATCGGCACCGCCACCAGTGAATCCGGCGCGCAAGCCATTTCCGCCTACCTGGCCGAGATCGGCGCCGAAGCCGGCAAGGGCATGGTGCTGAACGTGACCAACGCCGAGCAGTGCGCCGCCATCATCGATGAGATTGCGAAGACCTACGGCGCCGTTGGCATCCTGGTCAACAACGCCGGCATCACCCAGGACAACCTGGCCATGCGCATGAAGGACGAGGAGTGGGACAGCGTGATCGCCACCAACCTGACGTCGGTGGGCCGCCTGTCGCGCGCCGTCCTGCGCGGCATGATGAAAGCGAAAACTGGGCGTATTATTAACATCACCTCCGTGGTCGCATCGGCCGGCAATCCAGGCCAGATGAACTATGCTGCCGCCAAGGCTGGCGTCGAGGGCATGACCCGCGCCCTGGCCCGTGAAATCGGCAGCCGCAACATTACCGTCAACAGCGTCGCCCCTGGTTTCATCGATACCGATATGACCAAGGCGCTGGGCGAAGACCAGCATACAGCCCTGCTGACCCAGATCCCGCTGGGCCGTTTGGGCCAGCCGGAAGATATTGCCGCCGCCGTTGCTTTCCTGGCTTCGCCAGCCGCTGCATATATTACCGGTACCACCCTGCACGTTAATGGTGGTATGTATATGAATTGATACGAAAGTGCGGCATAATGCCGCACGATCGCATCATTTAATAGTGATTTCAACGTAGATCAAATCAAACGCTGAAATTAGTTTATCGGCGCGCAAACCTGCTAAAATGCGCGCTTTCCGTAACAACATATTGGAGCCATAACATGTCGGATATCGAACAACGCGTTAAGAAAATCGTCGCTGAACAACTGGGCGTCGCTGAAGCAGACATCAAGAACGAATCCTCCTTCGTCGACGACCTGGGCGCCGATTCCCTCGACACCGTTGAGCTGGTAATGGCACTGGAAGACGAGTTCGAAATGGAAATCCCAGACGAACAAGCTGAAAAGATCACCACCGTGCAGCAAGCGATCGACTACGCAACTGCACACGTCAAGGCCTAATCAGCCCGCTGACTCTCCGATCCACTCCGGGAGACTCGCTTGAGTTCTAAAAACCGTCGTGTAGTGGTTACCGGTCTTGGTGTGATTTCCCCCGTCGGCAACACCGTTGCCGACGCGTGGAAAGCCATCACCGAGAGCAAATCCGGGATCGCTAACATTACCAGTTTTGACGCGTCGGCCTTCTCCACCCGCTTCGCGGGCGAAGTGAAGGGCTTCAGCGTCGAGGAATACCTCGATGCGAAAGAAGCGCGTCACATGGATAAATTTATCCATTTCGGCATGGCAGCAGGCATCCAGGCTATCCAGGATTCCGGCATCGCTGTGACTGAGGAAAACGCCGACCGTATCGGCGTCATCATTGGTTCCGGTATCGGCGGCCTGCCGATGATCGAAGCACAGAAGGAAGATTACGACAAGCGCGGTCCGCGCCGTATCTCCCCGTTCTTCGTACCGGCCTCCATTATCAATATGATTTCCGGCAACCTGTCGATCAAGTACGGCATGCGCGGTCCCAACCTGTCCATCGTGACGGCTTGCACCACCGGCCTGCACTCGATCGGCGCGGCGGCACGCCTGATTGAATACGGCGATGCGGATGTCATGATCGCCGGCGGCGCGGAATCGACCGTGTCGCCGCTGGGCCTGGGCGGCTTTGCCTCGGCTCGTGCACTGTCCTCGCGCAACGACGACCCAGCTACCGCCTCCCGCCCATGGGACAAGGACCGCGACGGTTTCGTGCTGGGCGAAGGCGCCGGCGTCATGGTGCTGGAAGAGTACGAACACGCGAAAGCGCGCGGCGCCAAGATCTACGCGGAACTGCTGGGCTTTGGCATGAGCGCCGATGCGTATCACATGACCTCGCCTCTGGAAGACGGCGCTGGTGGCAGCAAGTCGGCGCAGAACGCGATCCGCAACGCTGGCATCAACCCAGACCAGGTGAATTATGTGAACGCGCACGGCACCTCGACCCCGCAGGGGGACGTGGCGGAAGTGCAGGGCATCAAGCGCACTTTCGGCGACCACGCCAAGAACCTGGTTGTCAGCTCCACCAAGTCGGCCACCGGCCACCTGCTGGGCGGTGCTGGCGGCCTGGAGTCGGTGTTCACGGTACTGGCGATCCACCACCAGGTGATCCCGCCAACCATCAACCTGTTCAACCAGGATCCGGCATGCGATCTGGACTTCTGCGCCAATACCGCGCGCAGCGCCACGATCAACTATGCGCTGAAGAACTCCTTCGGCTTCGGCGGTACCAACGGCAGCCTGCTGTTCGCTAAAGTCTAAACGGAACTTCCCAGCCTCGCCCCGGTCATAGCACCGGGGCGAGCGCTTCTGCTGTACCCCCCCCCAGAAAAACGAAAAATCCTTATGTCGATCGCGGCATCTGTCGCTGTCCGGGCGTCGCCATGCCTGCGCGTGTTGCGGGCAGGATTTGTTGCGTCCGTGCTGGCCGTGGCGGCCTGGAGCGGCTGGCTGCTGCCGGCCGCCGCCCTGCTGGCAGGACTGCGGCGCGATGTCAATTGCAGTCACATTGATATTTCCGGTGTCGGAGTTTTGCGGCTGACGGTATACCAGCAACAGTACCGGGCGCGGCTGCTGCGCGACTGCACTCTGTGGCCGTGCGCCTTGCTGCTGCATGCGGAGCTGGACGATGGCCGGCGCCTGTGGCTGGTCCTGCTGCCGGACTGCGTGGCGGGCGGCGCATGGCGCTGCCTGCAGGCGGCGGTGCGGGCGCAGCTGCAAAAAATATGAACCATTCTTCGCGGGGCTGCTCTTATGAAGGTGGACCCAGATCGAGAGCTGGTGGAGCGGGCCCGGGCCGGGGAGCGGGCGGCGTTCGACCAGCTGGTGGCACGCTACCAGCGCCGCCTGCTGCGGCTGGTGCTGCGGCTGCTGCGCGACCAGGCCGAGGCGGAGGATGTGGTGCAGGAGACTTTCCTCAAGGCTTACCGCGCCTTGCCGCGCTTCCGCGGCGAGGCGGCGTTCTATACCTGGCTGTACCGGATTGCGGTGAACGGGGCGCGCAACGCCATCCTGCGGCGCCGGCAGCGCAGCGGACCGCAGGGCATCGCGCCATCGCAGGCGCCGGCACCGCCGCCCGAGATCGGTACGCCGGAGTCGATGTTGCTCAGCAAGCAGGTGATGCGGGCCATCGACGCGGCGCTGGAGGCCTTGCCGCTGGAGTTGCGTACCGCCATTGTGCTGCGGGAAATCGAGGGCTTGAGTTATGAGGAAATTGCGCAAATCATGGAGTGTCCGCTGGGAACTGTGCGGAGCCGTATCTTCCGGGCGCGCGAGGCGATTGCGCGGCGCCTGCGGCCTTTGCTCGATTTGCCGGTCGATAAGCGTTGGTGAGGGGGAGGGGGCATGATCTTGCTGCCGGATGAGGACGGGCTGCCTGTGGCGGCCCAGGTCAATGCCCTGATCGGGGAGGCATTGCGGCAAAGCGTAGCCGAGGCCGAGCCGGGACCGGATTTTGCCGCGCGGCTGGCGGCCGCGCTCGACGCGGCGGCCGGGGGCGCGGCCGGCGGCGGCGTGGGCGGCGCGCCGCATGGCGCGGCTGGCGGGCTGGTATGCGGCAGCGCCGACGGCGGGCAACTGGGCGGGGAGGCC
>NZ_JAYSCO010000047.1:0-43073 GCF_041914865.1 Pseudoduganella sp.
CGCCATCGTAGAGCATCACGATCAGCTTGTGCGGCGAGGCGGCGCTGACGCCGGTTTCCAGGCCGACTTTGGCATAGGCGTTCACGCCGCGTGAGTTGGTTCCAAACATAATCTCTCCTCTGTACTCTTGATCAGCGGTTGGCCGCGAGGGAGGCCAATTGCTGCGTCAAATATGCCTGTGTCGATTGCATCTGCGCCAGCACGGTGTCCAGGCGCGAGAATTGCGCACGGTAGCGCGCTTCCACGCCTTCCAGCTTGGTGTTGAACGCGTCTTTCTGCTTGGCGATGTCCTTGATGTTCTTGTTCAAGCCTTCGGTGCGGCTGCCGATCAAGCCCTTGGCGCCGAGGAAGCTGGTGGCCAGGTTGTTGAGCTGGTAGGCATAGCCTTGCGAGAAGGAGATGGTGCCGCGGTCGCCAATCGCGCCGCCGGTGATCTCGATCTTCAGCCCTTCGATGCCGGAGCCGGGCTGGCCGGTCATGAACTGGCCGCTGCCGGTGACCGGCAGGCCGTTGATGGTGCCGGCCACATCTTTGCCGGCCACCGGCGTGGCGCCGCCGAAGATGCTGTTGACCGTGGTGCCGCCGGCATCGGCCAGCTTGATGTTGGAGACCGAGCCATACTTGCTGGAGGCCAGCACCAGCTTGCCGTTGGCATCGATGCTGGCGCTCACGCTCGAGCCCGCCGAGGCGAAGCCGGAATTGCCGTTGATGGCGCCTTGCAGCACGCGCGCCAGCTCGGCCGGGGTGTAGGTGCCGGCCGGGATGTCGATGTTGATCGTGTTCTTGGCGCTGCTCGGGGTGCCGTCGTTCAGGGTCACCTTCCATTTGGTGCCGTCGGCGATGGTGGTGGCGCCCGGCACGCCGACCGAGGTGATGGACCCCTGTTCCGCCAATTGCGTCACCGACACGGCATACGTGCCGGGCTTGGTGGCATTGGTCGAGCTGACAAAGCTCATATTGCTGTCGCTGGAACTGCCGACGGCGGCGAACAGGCCGGCGATGTCGTTGAAGTTCTCGTCGATCGCCTTGGTCATCTTGGCGGTGTCAAGGGTCAGCGCGCCGGTCTTGTCGAAGCTGATGCCGACCTGGCCCAGGTTGGTCAGGGTGCCGGACAGACCGGTGATCGGCGCGCCCATCATCTTGCGCAGCTGCGATTGCACGGTCTGGGCGGTGAAGTCGCCTTGCAGCGCGCCCGCCTTCTTGGTTTCGGCGTTGTAGCCGGTCATATCCTTGATCGCCTTGTCGAGGTCGTTGTATGCCTTGACGAAGTTGGTCAGGTTGGTCTTCAGCGTGCTGGTGTCCTTGCTGATGTTGAGCGAGGTGTTGCCGACCTTGAGCACGTTCAGCGTCACGCCCTGGATCGCCTCGCTGATCGAGGTGCCGGCGCTGGTGACGGCGATACCGTTGACGGTGGCCTTGGTGTCCTGCGCCGCCGCGCTCTGCTTCATATTGCGCGTGGTGCCGGCCGGATCATAGGACAGCAGGTTGCTGAGGGCGGCGTCGGCCGGGTTGCCGCCATCGCCCTGCAGGGTGATCTTCATCGACGACTTTTCGCCGGTCTTGGTCGAGCTCAGCACCAGGCGGAACGGCGTGCCGCTGCCGTCGTTGATGATGCTGGCGTTGACGCCGATATTTGCCTTGTTGATGGCGTCGCGGATGCCTTCCAGCGTGTTGTTGCTGCCGTCGATGGTGACGCCGGTCAGCGGCGAGGAATCGTACTTGAAGCTGCCCGCCAGGTTGCCGCCGCTGGTGCCCGCGCTCAGGCCGGCCGCGGCCGGATTGCTGCCGCCGATCGTGATGTCGGTGTTGTTGGCCGAGGTCAGGCGCACGCTGGTGGCCGAGGTATAGGTCGAGCCATCGTTGGCCGTGCCGGCCGCCGTTTCCAGGCCGCCGGTGACGGTGCCGCCCACCACTTCCTCAAGGGCGATGCTGCCGCCGGTGGCGCTGCGGAATTCCAGGGTGCCGGCCGCCGCCGTGCCGCTGAAGGTGATGCCGGCCGCGTCCAGCGCGTCGCGCACCGGGCCGGAGGCGAGGGCGGTATCGATCTTGGCGGTGGTCACGCCGTCGCCCACATTGGTGCTGGCGCCCTGGGCGGCAATCTCGATGCCGCCCACGGTCAGCGAATAGCTGCCGTCGGCGCCGGTGGCCACATTGCCGAACGTGCTGAAGACATTGACGGCGGTGGCGGTGACGCCGGTGGCGCCGGTCTTGGCGTTGATGGCGGCGGCCAGGGTGGCGGCGCTATTGGTGTCGGCCGAAGTGCTGATGGCCGTGCCGTTGATGGTCAGCGAGCCGTCGGCAATGCCGCTCGCGTGCATGCTGCTTGGCAGGCCGCCGCCGGCAATGCCGTAGCCGACATTGGTGCTGGTGCCGAACTGGAAGAACAGGGTGGTCTTGCCGCCCAGGCCAATGGCCGAGGTCTTGCTGGCCAGGCCGTTGCTGGTCAGGGTCTGGGCCTGCGCCAGCTGCGTCACGTTGATGTTGTAGTTGCCAGGCGAAGCCTTGGCGCCGGCGCTGGCGGTGAAGATCTTCTCGTCGCCGGAGGCCGCGCTCAGGCTGCGGAAGGCGTCGATCTTGGTGAGGCTGCCCAGGGCGCTCTGGAACACGCCCACCGCGCCGCTCAGGGCGCCCAGCGCGCTGACCTGGGCCTGGTAGGAGGCGGTCTTGCGCTCATAGGCTTGCAAGGGGGCTGCCTCGGCAGCCATCAGCTTCGCCACGATCTGGTCGACCTGCAAACCAGAACCGATACCCGGCGATGACATGGTGGGAGAGTTAATAGCCACAGAGGTACTCCATAGAAAGCGTCACTATAAGTGCTTATCGGCAAAATCAAACGTGACTTGAGAGGGGGATTTCCGGGCTTGTTCCGGTGACAAGCACCCTTGCTGGGCCAATGGTTCCAGCATAGCGCAAAAAAGCCCGGGATGCCGCTTGGCATGCCGGGCTCGGGACTGCTGGCGCAGGGCTCAGGCTTCCTGGTCGACCAGGAGGCCGCCGCTGCGGGCGTCGATGGACTTGGCGATCTGCAAAGCTTCCGGGGTAGGAATCTGTCGCAGGACTTCCTTGGTGCTCTGGTCGATCACCTTGACGATAGTGCGGTTGCTGTCATTGTCGATGGAGAACTCCAGGCTCTGCGCCCGGCTTTGCACCGACTGGTTCAGCTTGGCGACCGCTTCTTCCACGTCTTTCTTGGAAGGGGCGGCCTCCTTGGCCTTGACCGCATCGACGGTTTCCACCGCAGCGGCGGGGCTGCGGCCTGCCACCGGGGCGGCGGCCGGCTCCGCACCCACGCTGCCACGGTCGGGCCGTGGCGCAGTAGCAGTAATCGAATCGATAGTCATACAGACCTCCTACGGGAAATTCCCCGGTCCGGCTGACCGGAGCGGGGAATTGCTTTTTACACGCTATCCGGCGATTAACCGCGCAGCAGGCTCAGCACGCCGTTTGGCAGCGAGTTCGCCTGGGCCAGCATCGCGGTACCAGCCTGCTGCAGGATCTGCGCGCGGGTCAGGCTCGCGGTTTCTGCGGCGAAGTCGGTGTCGACGATACGGGAACGGGATGCCGACAGGTTCTCGGTGGTCGCGCTCAGGTTCGAGATGGTCGACGAGAAGCGGGACTGCAGAGCACCGAAGGCTGCGCGCTGGTTGTTCACCGAAGCCAGTGCCGCGTCAGCAATCTTGATTGCCAGCTGGGCATTGTCGAAGGTGGTCACGTCCAGGGTCGACACGGCCTTCAGGGTCGACGCTTGCGCGCCGGTACCTGCGCCGGTGGCGCCCAGGCCGAAGCCGGAGCCAGCGTCGGTCACGGAGAACGAGCTTTCCGAGTCGAAGGTCACGCGGCCGTTGGCCACCGATGCATCGCCACCGTTCAGCGGGCTGGCCGACGCGGTCAGACCGCCAGCCAGGGTGTAGGTCGATACGCCCAGGGTGGTGTTCGGGGTGGTGGCACGGTTGGTGATCTTGATGTCGGCGCCGGTTGCGTGGCTCAGCTTGATGCCGCCGTTGGTCTCGTCGAACTGGGCGGTCACGCCGGTCTTGGCCGACTGGGCGTTGATGGCGTTGATGCCAGCAGCGAAGTCAGCAGCGACGGAGGTGGACGAACCCATCGAGAACGAGATGGTCACTGGGCTGCCGGCGTTGTCGCCTTCCAGTTCCAGGGTGTAGGACTCGCCGGCGCCCACGGTGATGTTGGCATCGGTCTTGGCCGTGGCGGTCACGCCGGTGTTGGCGGTCTGCTTGTTGACGGCAGCGGCCAGCGACTTGGCGGTGTCGGTGGTGGCGGTGGTGATGGTTGCCTTGCCGCGCACGCCGGCCACGTCGAAGGTGCTGGCTGCCGCGTTGGAGCCGCCGGCAGTGTTCAGCACCGCTACCTGGTCATTCTCGATACGGTTGTCGCCGTAGGTGTTGGTCAGGAAGTTCGCACCGTTGGTCTGGATGGTCTGGTTGGCATCGGCACCGACCTGGAAGGTCGCGGTACCCATGGTGCCGTCCAGCAGAGCCTGGCCGTTGAAGGTGGTGGTCTGGGCGATACGGTTCAGTTCGGAAGCCAGCTGGCCAACTTCAGTCTGCAGGGCCTGACGGTCCGAAGCGGAGTTGGTGGCGTTGGACGACTGCACTGCCAGTTCGCGGATACGCTGCAGGATTTCGCCGGACGACGACAGGGCGCCTTCAGCGGTCTGGGCCAGGGAAACGCCGTCGTTGGCGTTACGCATTGCCTGCGACATGCCGCGGATCTGCGAGGACATACGATCGGAAATCGCCAGGCCTGCCGCATCGTCTTTCGCGCTGTTAATACGCAGACCGGAAGACAGACGTTGCAGGGAAGTGGACAGGCTGCCCTGGGATGCGGTCAGGTTGCGCTGCGAGTTCAGGGAGGCGATGTTAGTGTTGATTACGGAAGCCATGGTATTTCTCCATTTGTACTGCTTGGTTGGGCAATTTGCTCATTCACTTTGGCCCGCCACGCTGTTCTGTGACGATCAAGCCGCTGTTGAATTGGGTAACGGTTGCCCTGTGGGAACCTTTAGGGTGATTTAGCAGGTAAATCGCCCTGTATTACCCCTCAAGTTGCGTCCGGAGCGTTCGCTAAAACGGCGCGCTTTTGCTGAACTTTAGGCCCAAAAAAAATATTTTTCAGGGCTGGATAAGCTCCGGGGAAGTGGGGCGCCAGGGGCCGGACCGGGGGGAGGGGGGGCGGCCCCTGGTGTTCCGCTTCCCCGGATAAAAAAAAAGCCCGCCGGAGGGCGGGCTGGCGCGCGGGTGTAGTTGTCTATTCGGCAACAACAACGCGGTTTTTGCCGGATTTCTTGGCCTTGTACATGGCCTCGTCGGCGCGTTTCACCAGGTCGGTCTGGTTTTCGTTGGGGCGGCGCAGGGCGACGCCGGCCGAGAAGGTGATCAGCACTTTCTCGTTCTCGTGCATGAAGAAATGGCGCGTCAGCTCGCGCTGCAGGCGGGTCATGGTCGCTTCGGCGGCCTGGATGGTGGTTTCCGGCAGCAGGATCAGGAATTCCTCGCCGCCGAAGCGGGCGATCACGTCCATTGAGCGCAGGGTTTCCTTCACCACTTTCACCAGGTGCTTGAGCGCGTTGTCGCCGGCGATATGGCCCAGGGTGTCGTTGAGCTTCTTAAAATCGTCCAGGTCCAGCACGGCGATGCAGAGCGGGGTGCCGCGGCGGTCGGCCCGTGCCGTTTCGCGCTCGAACACATCGTCCAGACCGCGCCGGTTGAGCGAGCCGGTCAGCTGGTCCTCGCGCACCAGTTCGCTCAAGTGCTGCAGCTTGGCTTCCAGCGCGTGGATGCGCGCCTCGGCATCCTGCACTTCCTGGCGCGCCACCATCATATTGTCGCGCGCCTTCAGGGCCTCGTTCTGCACCAGGCGGGTTTCCTTCAGCACTTCGTCGAGGATCTGGTTCAGCTCGCCGATATCGCGGGCGGCCCGGATCTTGTCGGAATATCCCCCAATCTTCTCGTGGAAGTCGCCGGTCGAGGTGGCGACGGCGCCCAGGCGGTCGATGAAGGTCATCATCATGTTCTTGACGGTGGCCTTGACGTCGGTGATCGAGTGCTTGAGCTGGCTTTGCTTGTAAATCACATCCTTCAGGCTGCGCGTGGCTTCCTCCAGCGCGCGCTGGTCGAGCGGGCCGGCGATCAGGTCCTGCACGGCGTCGATCTGGCCGCGCAGCCAGGAATCGTCGTCCAGCAGCTCGCTGACGTTTTCCAGCAGCAGGCGGAACAGGCGCAGCAAGAGTTCCTGCTGCTCGGCGGTGTCGCCGCTGCGGATTTCGATCTGGTAGCACAGCTGCTTGAGGCGGGTGCCGATCTCGGCCAGCGCGGCCTCGGTGTGCGCTTCCTTGGTGGCAGCGCCCAGCGATTCGGCTTCGGCCACCAGGGCCGGCGCGCCGGTCAGCAGGGAAGCCACGGCGAAGGTCAGGGTACGGCTCAGCAGCTCGCGCAGCTGGCGCGCCTGTTCATTGTTTTCGTCCGGCACCAGGCCGCCGGCGCCGACCTTGACCAGCGGGCGCTCGGCCAGCGCCGCCAGGGTGCGGGCATAGGTATCCCAGTCGCGCGCCTTGACGGCGCGGTTGAAGCGGCGGCCAAAGTCGGCCAGGTCGCCCGGCTGGTCGGTCAGGCGGGCGGCGAACTGGGCCAGCATGGTTTCGGCCGGATTCTCCGGCACCGCGGGCGCCGGCGGCACGGCGACGATGCCGGCAATTTCATTGTAGATGTCGCGATACGCGTCGGGCGTCGGGGCCACACGTCGTACAGCAAGGCGGCGGAAGGCCTCGCGTGCGATATCAGCCGGATTCATGTCCGCCGCGGCTGGATTGGTGGGTTTGCTAGACATCTGACGTACAGCCTTTACAAAGGTTTACCGATTGCCAGCATCTTAAGCCACTGTCGAGTTCGCCGAAGCGACGATAAACGGGAGGAAATGTGCTTACTTCATAGCATCATTTCTAGTCGATCAGCTGGTTCTTGATGGCGTAATGCGTCAGTTCGGCGCTGTTCTTCAGGTTCATCTTGGCCAGCAGGCGGGCGCGGTACTCGCTCACGGTCTTGACCGACAGCGACAGTTCCTTGGCGATGGTGCCCACCGTTTTGCCGGAGGCAATCATGGTCAGGGTCTGGTACTCCCGGTCCGACAACGCCTCGTGCGGCGCCGCCTGGTGGTCCTCGCCGACATGGTTGGCCAGTTCCTGCGCCAATGCCGGACTCACGTATTTTAAACCCGCCGCGCACTGGCGGATTGCATTGACTAACTCTTTTGGCGCGCTTTGCTTGGTCAGGTAGCCCGATGCGCCCGCCTTGAGCGAACGGATGGCGTACTGGTCTTCGCGATGCATGGACAGCATGAGCACGGCCAGCTCGGGCTTGTCTTTCTTGACCTGCTTCAGCACCTCGATGCCGTTGCGGTCGGGCAGGGAGATGTCGAGCAGCATGACGTGGCAGCCGGACTTGCGGAACAGCTTGACCGCGTCGAGGCCGTTTTCCGCTTCCCCGGCAACGATGATGTCCCGGGTTTCCGCCAGGATTTGCTTCAGGCCCTCGCGCACGATGGCGTGGTCGTCGGCGATAAAGACTTTGATGACAGCTTTTTCACTCATGGCCAATTGTAACTTCTGGCGCGGGCGCCGGGAGCTTGATTTTGATCGCCACCTCGGTGCCACCGCCGGCGGCATGACCCAGGTTAAGGGTGCCGCCCAGGGCGCGCGCACGCTCGGCCATGCCGCGCAGGCCGAAGGAGTCGGGTTTGGCGCGGTCGGCGGCCTGGATGCCGCGCCCGTTGTCGCTGATTTTCAGGGTCAGCACGCCGCGGCTGCGCGTCAGCTTGATCGTCACCACGCTGGCGTGGGCGTGCTTGGCGATATTGGTCAGCGCTTCCTGCGCGATGCGGAACAGGGCAGTGGCCTGCTCCGGGTCCAGTTCCAGCTCCTTCATGCTGGCCTGCAGGGTGCAGGCGATGCCGGCCTGGGCTTCGAATTCCTTGACCTGCCACTCGAGCGCCGGCAGCAGGCCGAAGTCGAGCACCGACGGGCGCAAGTCCAGCGTCAGGCGGTGCACGGCGTCGATGGTGCGGTCGACCAGCGAATCGACGTAGGCGGCCTTCTGCTGCAGCAGCGGGTCGCCGTCCGGCAGGCGCGCCACCAGCATGGCCAGCGCCATCTTGATGGCGGTCAGGTTGCCGCCCAGGTCGTCGTGGATTTCGCGCGAAATGCGTTCGCGCTCCTGTTCCTTGACGCGCTCGATGTGCGCCGTCAGCTCGGCCAGGCGGGCCCGGCTGGCGCGCACTTCCTGCTGCTCTTGCTTGCTTTCCGTGATGTTGGACATGATGCCGTCCCACTGCACGGCGCCGTCCGGCAACTGGCGCGGGGTGGCGCGCAGGTTGATCCACTTCACGTCCTTCCAGGCTTCGACCCAGATGCGGCCCTCCCAGTTCCAGCTCCACAGTGAGCTGGCCGAGGCGCGCATCGACTCCAGGTAGGACGGGCGGTCTTCCGGCAGGATCAGCTGCTCGAAGCGCGCCGGCGCGGCCTGCAGCTCGGGGCCGGGCAGGCCGAGCAGGGCCAGGCAGCCCTCGCTCAGGTAGGGGAAGGCGACGGCGCCGCCGGGCGCCAGCTGGAACTGGTAGACAAGGGCCGGTGTATGGGACACCAGGCTGGTCGGGGCGTGGTTCATGACGTGCAATAATACGGTATGAACAAAGCATTCGTAAAAGAGAGCGACGCCGAGGATGACGACGACCTGCCGCCTGGCGCGCCGCCGATCCCGCCCGGCTCCAAGAATTACATCACGCCGGCCGGCTACCAGCGCATCAAGGACGAGCTGCTGCAGCTGATCGATGTCGAGCGGCCGGAAGTGGTGAAGGTGGTGCACTGGGCCGCCTCCAACGGCGACCGTTCCGAGAACGGCGACTATATCTACGGCAAGCGCCGCCTGCGCGAGATCGACCGCCGCATCCGCTTCCTGACCAAGCGCCTGGACCTGGCGGAAGTGGTGGACCCCAGCATCCACCACGGCAACGACCAGATCTTCTTCGGCGCCACGGTGACCTACGCCAAGCGCGACGGCGAAGAGCACACCATCACCATCGTCGGCATCGACGAGTTCGACCCATTGAAGGGCAAGGTCAGCTGGATCAGCCCGGTGGCCCGCACCCTGACCAAGGCGCGCGAGGGCGACACCGTGCTGCTGCACACCCCCAGCGGGGCAGAGGAACTCGACATCCTGGAGGTCAGCTACCCGGCCCCAACAAGCTGAAAAAGATGTTTTTGCGCAACCTTGCTAAGTTGTTATAATCAACTTTCAATTACTTTTTTAGCAAGGTGTGCCATGGCTTTCGCTCAACTGACCCAAGTCTTCTATGAACCTTCGGCAGCCTTCGCCGCCTTGAAGGAACGCCCACGGGCCTGGCTGCCCTTGCTGCTGCTGTACGTGGCGACGATCAGCATCATGGTCTGGTATTTCCAGTCGGTCGACATGGACTGGATGATGAACAAGAGCTTCCCGGCCGACATGCCGGCCGAACAGCGCGAAGCGGCCGCCAAGGCCATGTCGCGCGGCGTGATGATGGGCATGGGCATTGCCGGCGTGGTGCTCGGCACCCTGGCGGTGTTTGCCCTGTACGGCTTTTACTTCTGGCTGGCGGGCAAGCTGGCCAGCATGGAACTGAGCTTCAAGTCCGGTTTCGCACTGGCCGCCTGGGCCTCGCTGCCTGGCCTGATCAGCGTGCCGCTGATGGCGCTGCAGATCGCCACCAGCAAAGGCCAGCTGGCGCTGGAAAACGCGGAAATGCTGTCGATCAATTACCTGTTCGTCAACGCGGCGCCGAACACTCCATGGTTCAGCCTGGCTTCCACCATGAAGCTGACCGACCTGTGGTTCATCGCCCTGTGCACCATCGGCCTGCGCGCCTGGACCGGCAAGAGCACCTCGACCTGCGCCATCATTTCCGCGCTGCCGCTGGTGGTGATTTACGGCTGCTGGGCGGCCTGGATCCTGGTCAAGAACTAAGGCGGCGCCATGAAACGCAAACTGATTGCCGCCGCCGTGGTCGCGGCCATGATCGGCGTGCCGGTCGCCATCAAATTCACCAAGTCGCCCAACAAGGTCGAGGCCGAACTGGCCAAGGTGGAGAACAAAGCTATCCATCCGGCGGTACTGGCTTCCGGCAACCTGGTGTTCCGCCAGGAGGTGCAACTGTCGCCCGAAGTGATCGGCAAAGTTTCCGAAGTGCTGGTCAAGGAAGGCGACAGGATCGAGAAAGGCCAGGTGGTGCTGCGCCTCGACCCGAGCACCTACAAGGCCGACGTGGCGCAGCAGGAAGCTGCCGTGCGCAATGCGGCAGTCAGCGTGGAGCGCGCCCAGATCGACCTGGATAACCAGCAGCGCAAGCTGGAACGCGCACGCCAGCTGGCGGCCGCAAAATTCATCGACGTGTCGCGCCTGGACGAAGCCAAGCTGGCGGTCGACCTGGCGCAGGTGGCCCTGCGCAGCGCGCGCGAAAGCCGCCAGCAGGCGATGGCCATGCTGGCGCTGGCGCAGGAGCGCCTGGCCAAGACCGAGGTGAAGGCGCCGATCTCCGGCACCGCCACCGCAGTACCGATCAAGGCCGGCGAAACGGCCGTGGCCAGCGCCACCGGCATCGCCGGCTCCAGCCTGATGACCATCGCCGACCTGAGTTCCATGATCGCGGAAGTGAACGTGGACGAGGGCGATATCGCCCAGGTTGTGCCGGGACTGAAAGCGAAGATTTTCCCGTCCGCCTACGCCGAGCGCCCGCTGACCGGCAGCGTGGAGTCGGTCTCGCTGGCGCCCAAGCCGCAGGCGCTGGGCCAGGCCAGCCAGGGCCGCAGCTACGTGGTCAAGGTCAAGCTGGCCGACCACCAGCTGGCGCTGCGCGCCGGCATGACCTGCCGCGCCGAGATCGTGACCGGCGACGGCGCGCCGCGCCCGGTGGTGCCGCTGCAGGCGGTGCAGCTGAGCGAGGCGGCGGAAGGCAAGGGCAAGCGCACCAACTACGTGTACGCGATTGTCGACGGCGTGGCCAAAAAGCGCACGGTGGAACTGGGCCTGTCCGACGACAGCAACCAGGAAATCACCAAGGGCCTGGCGCTGGGCGAGACGGTTGCCGTCGGCCCGGCGCGCACCCTGCGCGAGCTGCGCGAAGGCACCGCCGTGAAACCGAAGGCCGCGGACGATAAGCCGCTCAAGGTCGCAGCCGGAAGCAAGCCGTGATCACGCTGAAGGGCATTACCAAGCAGTACCAGATGGGCGACCAGACCGTGCATGCGCTGCAAGGCGTCGACCTGCACATCGAGCGCAACGAGCTGGTGGCCTTCATCGGCGCCTCCGGTTCCGGCAAGTCGACCATGATGAATATCGTCGGCTGCCTGGACCGGCCCAGCGGCGGCACCTACTTCCTGAACGGGAAGGATGTGGCCACCATGCAGAGCGACGACCTGGCCCAGGTGCGCAACGAGGAAATCGGCTTCATCTTCCAGAGCTTCCACCTGCTGCCGCGCCATACGGCGCTGGACAATGTGGCGCAGCCGCTGATCTACCGCGGCATCCCGCCGGCCGAACGCAAGCGCATGGCACGCGAGGCGCTGGAACACGTGGGCCTGGGTTCGCGCATGCACCACCGCCCCAATGAACTGTCGGGCGGGCAGCGGCAGCGCGTGGCGATCGCGCGCGCGCTGGTGGGCAAGCCGTCGATCCTGCTGGCCGACGAACCGACCGGCAACCTGGACTCGGCCACCACGCGCGAGATCATGGCGCTGATCAAGGACGTGCACCGCAACGGCCAGACGGTGGTGATGGTGACGCACGAGCCGGACATCGCCGAGCAGTGCCAGCGCATCGTGCGCCTGCAGGATGGGCGTGTGCTGTCGGACCAGCTGGTGAACGGGGGCTAAGCCGATGTATATCTTTATCGAAGCGCTGCGTTCGGCCATGGCGGCGATCCGCGCGCACCGCATGCGCAGCTTCCTGACTTCGCTCGGCATCATCATTGGCGTGGCCTCGGTGATCACCGTGATCTCGCTGATCCAGGGCCTGTCGCAGTCGATCACGCGCCAGTTCGAAGGCTTGGGCGGCAACGCCTTGTCGATCCACGCCAAGAACGACTTCAAGGACGTGATGCGCGGGAAGATCAACTACCTGCAGTTCGAGGACGTGGAGCAGCTGCGCGGGCGGGTGGAAGGCATCCGCGAACTGAGCCCGGTGTTCATGCTGCAGCCGGGCGAAATCCGCTACGGCAACCAGCGCGCCACCAGCCGCCAGTACCTGGCGGTGACCTCGGCCTACATGGAGGTGAACGGCGCCTATCCGCGCCTGGGGCGCTTCATCAGCGAATCGGACAATGCCGGCGCGCGCCGCGTATGCGTGATCGGTGAAAAACTGATCGAGATGCTGCGCCTGCCGGAGAATCCGCTCGGTGAATTCATCCAGTTCTCCGGCGAGTGGTTCAAGATTGTCGGCGTGATGGAGAAGAAGGGCGAGATCCTCGGCATGTCGCAGGACGACCAGGTGCTGGTGCCGTTCCGCACCGGCCAAAGCCTGATCGGCGCCACGCGCAAGCCGAGCATGTCGATCACGGTGTCGATCAGCGATATCGCCAGGGCCGAGGAAACCAAGGCCCGCATCGCCACCGTGATGCGCCAGTCGCACCGCCTGCGCGGCGACCAGGCGGACGACTTCGAGATCGAATCGTCCGACCAGTTCCTCAAGAGCTTCGAAACGGTCACCACCACGGTCACCCTGGTGATGGGCGGCGTGGTCGGCATCGCGCTGCTGGTGGGCGGGATCGGGATCATGAACATCATGCTGGTGTCGGTCAGCGAACGCACGCGCGAGATCGGCATCTGCAAAGCGATCGGCGCAAGGTCGCGTGACATCCTGATGCAGTTCCTGATCGAAGCGGTGACATTGTCGATGCTGGGCGGCGCCATTGGCGTGCTGTTAGGGTATGGCATGGGCCACGCGATTGCCAGCGTGATACCCGACTTCCCCGGCGCCTACGTGCCCTGGTGGGCCGTCGCCATCTCGGTCCTTTTCTCCGCCGGCGTAGGCGTCGTATTCGGTGTCTTGCCCGCCGCCAAAGCCGCCAAGCTCGACCCCATCGAAGCGCTACGCTACGAATAATTGCGCCCGCACAAAGCGCAAAAAAACAGCACCGCTATCCTTAGCCAAGACAGGGTCTGACCCTTGGGTCAGACCCTGGTTTACCGGGTTTAAGGAGCCAGCCATGCCAAGATCCCTCCGCAGCTACCAGGCAGGCAACTGCCTGCACATCGTCCAACGCGGTGACAACCGGCGCCCGTGTTTCGCCGATGACATCGACAGGCAGCATTATCTCGACCTGCTAGCCGAACATAGTGAGAAGACAGGCTGTAACGTACATGCATATGCCCTGATGCCGAACCACGTGCATCTGCTACTTACGATCAACGAGCGCAATGCCCAATCGTGGCTGATGAAGTCCATCGCGCAATTCGCGGCGCATTGGATGCACCAGCGTTATGGCACCTCCGGCACGATGTGGGAAGGGCGATACCATGCTTCCGAAATTGATAGCGAGGCTTATCTGTTACTGTGCCAGCGCTATATCGAACTGAATCCGGTGCGTGCGGGGATTGTGGCGTTTCCTGGCCATTTTCGCTGGTCTAGCTATCGGACGAATGCTGAGGGGCGCGAGGAGGATTGGCTTGTGCCGCATCCGGTCTATCGGGGACTTGGGCTGGACCGGCTATCCAGGGAGGCTGCTTATCGGGCCTTGTTTGATACGCCGTTTGCGGAAACGGATTTGATGCGGATTCGGTTTGCTATCGGGAATGATTTTGCGATGCGGAACCCCGGTAAACCTGGGTCAGACCCAAGGGTCTGACCCCGCTTAGGCGCGCTCGCGGGTGACGCGGTTGACGCCGGCGACTTTCCTGACGTTGCGGATCAGGGCGGCCAGGTGGACGCGGTCTTTGACCTGGATCGTGAAGCGCAGCTGGTGTAGTACGTGCTCGCGGTCTTCGTCCATGCCGACGAAGGTGATGTTGCCATCGGACTCGCCGATTTCGGCGGCGACCCGCGCCAGGATTCCCTTCTCATTGTTGATGATCAGGCGGATCCGGCTGTCGAAGCGGCGGTTGATCTCGGTGCCCCATTTGACGGCAATCCAGCGTTCCGGTTCTTTCTGCTTCAGGCGCTTGGCGACGGCGCAGTCGCCGGTGTGCACCTGCAGGCCCTGGTCGCGCCGCAATTGGCCGATGATGTGGTCGCCCGGGATCGGCAGGCAGCACGGCGCCAGCTGCACCGACACGCCTTCGCTGCCGTAGATGGTGACCGGGTCCAGCTCTTTCGGGCTGGTGTGCTCGACCGGCGCGCTGGCCGATTCGCCGCCCAGCAGGCCGAAGATGTGGCGCGCCACCAGCGCTGCCATGCGCTTGCCGATGCCGATGTCGGCATACAGCTCTTCTTCCGATTTGGCCGACGATTCGTTCAGCAGGCGTTCCATGATCGGTGCCGCCTGGTCCGGCTGCACATTGATCGCCTTCAGTGCCTGGTTCAGCAGCTGCCGGCCGAGGCCAATCGACTCCGGCAGGTTGATGGTGCGCAGGTGGTGGCGGATCGCCGAGCGCGCCTTGCCGGTGCGGACGAAGGACAGCCAGGTCGGGCTTGGGCGCGAATTCTGGTCGGTGACGATTTCCACGATGTCGCCGTTGCGCAGTTCGGTGCGCAGCTGGGCCGCTTCGCCGTTGATGTTGACCGACACCGTGTGGTCGCCAATGCCGGTGTGGATGGCATAGGCGAAATCGATCGGGGTGGCGCCGCGTGGCAGGGCGATGATCTTGGATTTGGGCGTGAAGACGTAGACCGAGTCGGGGAACAGGTCGACCTTGACGTGCTCCAGGAACTCGGCCGAGTCGCCGGTCTGCTGCTGGATGTCCAGCAGCGACTGCAGCCAGGCGTGGGTGCGCTGCTGCATGTCCGACATATTCGCTTCGCCGTTCTTGTACAGCCAGTGCGCCGCCACGCCCGATTCGGCGGTGCGGTGCATCTCCTGGGTGCGGATCTGGAACTCGACCGGCGTGCCGTAGGGGCCGATCAGGGTCGTGTGCAGCGACTGGTAGCCGTTCAGCTTACGGATCGCGATGTAATCCTTGAACTTGCCCGGCATCGGCTTGTACAGCGAGTGCAGGGTGCCCAGCGCCACATAGCAATTGGGGAAGCTGTCCACCACCACGCGGAAGCCGTACACGTCCAGCACCTGCGAGAACGACAGGTGCTTGGCGCGCATTTTCTTGTAGATGCCGTACAGCGTTTTCTCGCGGCCGTAGACTTCGGCCTGGATGCCGGCGGCGGCCAGTGTATGGTTGACCGCGTCCAGGATCTTGGTCACCACCTCGCGCCGGTTGCCGCGCGCCGCTTTCACGGCCTTGTGCAGCACGTTGTAGCGGGTGGGGTAGAGGTGCGAGAAGGACAGGTCCTGCAGCTCGCGGTAGATATTGTTCAGGCCCAGGCGGTGCGCGATGGGCACGTAGACTTCCATCGTCTCGCGCGCGATGCGCGCCTTCTTGGCCGGCGCCATCACTTCCAGCGTGCGCATATTGTGCAGGCGGTCGGCCAGCTTGATCAGGATCACGCGCACGTCCGAGGCCATGGCCAGCAGCATCTTGCGGAAGTTTTCCGCCTGCGCTTCGATCTGGCTCTGGAATTCGATTTTTTCCAGCTTGGACAGGCCGTCGACCAGGTGCGCGACCTGGGCGCCGAAGCGCTCGATCAGCTCATCCTTCTTGACGTCCTGGTCTTCCATCACATCGTGCAGCAGCGCCGCCATGATGGCTTGCGCGTCCAGTTTCCACTCAGTGCAGATCTCGGCCACGGCGATCGGATGCGAGATATACGGCTCGCCCGACTTGCGCACCTGGCCCAGGTGCATCTCGTCCGAGAAGCGATAGGCTTCCTTGACCTTTTTCAGGTCGGCCTCGCCCATATACTCGGCGAGCTTTTCGGTCAGGTGGGTGATGGTGGCGACACCGGTGGCCACGGTCGGCGCGGCCAGCGGGGAGGTCGAAACAGCAGGTGCAGAAACGTCAACGCCCGGCTGTTGCTTAGCCGGGCGCCGCGCCCGCCGTGCGGGCTGTTCGCTGATGTGGGGATCGGCGGAAGTCAGGTTCATATCGGGAACAAAAAGGTTCCCAGCTTACATAGGGACCTTTTTCAGCATTTCCAGGCCTACTTTGCCTGCTGCGATTTCACGCAGTGCCACCACGGTTGGCTTGTCCTTGGCTTCGACCTTAGGGGTGTGGCCTTGCAGCAGCTGGCGCGCGCGGTAGGTGGCTGCCAGGGTCAGCTGGAAGCGGTTTGGAACATTCTTCAGGCAATCTTCAATAGTAATACGGGCCATGCTAAAACTCCTGGATATATACGGTGATTATTCTGCGTCGGCGTGGATGCCCAGCTCGGACATCAACTTGGCATTGCGGGCGGCTTGTTGCGCGAACCGGCAACGGGCCGATCGGACGATCGCGCTCAGCTCCGACAAGGCGACCGGGAACTCTTCGTTGATAATAACATACTCGAACTCGGGCGCGTGGGCGATTTCCCCGCCCGCCGCCAGCAGGCGGCGGTTGATCACGTGGATCTCGTCCTGGCCGCGTTTGTGCAGGCGTTCTTCCAGCGCCGCGAAGGAGGGCGGCAGGATGAAAATGCCGGCCGCCTGCGGGAATTGCTTCTTGACCTGGCGCGCGCCCTGCCAGTCGATTTCCAGCAGGATGTCGGTGCCGGCCTTCATCTGCTCTTCCACAAAGATGCGCGAGGTGCCGTAGTAGTTGCCGTGCACTTCGGCCCACTCCAGGAATTCGCCCTGCGCGGCGCGCTGCTTGAAGTCCTCGGCGGTGGTGAAGAAGTACTCGCGGCCGTGCTGCTCGCCCGGGCGCGGCTGGCGCGTGGTGGTCGAAATCGACAGCTTGATCGCAGGTTCCTGGGCCAGCAGGGCATTCACCAGGGTCGATTTACCGGCGCCGGATGGGGCAGCCACCATGAACAGGCTGCCGGAAAAATGTTGGCTCATTTGCAATTCTCAAAGGCTAGGCTAGCGCCCAAAGAGTTATTTTACCAAGAGCAAGGGGTTTTGCAGCACTTGACAATGGACCGACCGGTCTATAGAGTAAATCGTATGACTGCGCACACCCTGACCACCCGCGAACGCCTGATCAACGCCATGATCACCACGCTGCAGCACCGCGGCCTGCACGGCGCCGGCCTGAGCGAGATCCTGGCCACGGCCAAGGCGCCGAAAGGCGTGATGTACCACCATTTCCCGGGCGGGAAGGACCAGCTGGCGGTGGCCGCCATTGAAGCCACCTTCAGCTTCCTGTTGCACAAGCTCGACACCTATATGGAGCGCGAGCCGGATGTGACGATAGCGCTGCAAGCCTGGATCCTGCGCGCCCTGCGCGGGCTGGACGACAGCGAATTCGAGCTGGGCTGCCCGCTGGCGGCGGTCGCGCTGGAATCGACCGCCGACGATGTCGAGATCCGCAGCGCGCTGCGCACCGGCTTCGCCGCCCTGCGCGGGCGCATGGCGGACGCCCTGGTGCAGGCCGGCCACGAACGCCACCGCGCCGAAGGGATCGCCGCCCTGATCCTCGCCGCCTACGAAGGCGGCCTGCTGCAAGCCCGCGTGGCGGGCGACACCGCGCCCATGGTGCAGACCATGGACGCCCTGATGCCAATGCTGAAAGTGGAGAAGAAACCATGAGCGATTTGCCCAACGCCGCCCTGCTGCTGGCGGAAAAGCTGGAACTACGCGCCGCCGACGGCTATCCGCTGGCCGCCATGCGCTACCGCGCGCGCGGTCCGGAGAAGGCACGCCTGCTGATCGCGGGCGCCACCGGCGTACCGCAAGGCTTCTACCGCCGTTTCGCCGAATTCGCCGCAGGGCAGGGCTACACCGTGCTCACCTTCGACTACCGCGGCGTCGGCGGCTCCGCGCCCAAATCGCTGCGCGGCTTCGAAGCCAGCTTCCTCGACTGGGCCCACCTCGACCTGCGCGCCGCCATTGAATTCTTCGCCCCCGCCGACAGCACGCCACTGTACATGGTGGGCCACTCCTACGGCGGCCACGCGCTCGGCCTGCTGCCCAATCACGAAAAGATCGCCGGCGTCTACCTGTTCGGCGTCGGCGCCGGCTGGCACGGCTGGATGCCGCGCCTGGAGCGCCTGCGCGTGCTGGCCATGTGGCATATCGTCGGCCCCATCGTCACACGCTGGAAAGGGCGCCTGGCCTGGAGCAAGCTGGGCATGGGCGAGGATTTGCCGCTCGGCGTCTACCGCCAGTGGAAGCGCTGGTGCAGCTTCCCGCGCTACTTCCTGGACGACCCCAAAGTGCCGGAGATCGCCGCCGGTTTCGCCACCGTGCGCACGCCGATCCTGGCGCTGAACGCCACCGACGACCTGTGGGCGCCGCCGTTGTCGCGCGACGCGCTGATGTCCGGCTACCGCAACGCGCCGTGGCACGGCGTTGACCTCGACCCGGCAGCCGCCGGGCTGGGCAAGCTCGGTCATATGGGCTACTTCCGCCAGCACGCGCAGCCGCTGTGGCAGGGCGCGCTGGACTGGTTTGCCGGCGTAAAATGAGAATCGTTTGCATTTGGCATTGAATGTTTGCTAGCATCGGGGCTTCATCCCATCACTGGAGTACGCCCCAATGAAGCTGCTGCAAATCGCTGCCCTGGTGGCGGCCACCCTGGCCGCCGGCGCCGCACAAGCCCAGGTGCTGAACCTGTATTCCGCGCGCCACTACCAGACCGACCAGGCGCTGTACGACAACTTCACCAAGCAGACCGGCATCAAGATCAACCGCATTGAAGCGGGCGAGAACGAACTGCTGGAGCGCATCAAGAACGAAGGCGCCAACAGCCCGGCCGACGTGCTGCTGACGGTGGACGCGGCGCGCCTGGCCAAGGCCGATGAACTGAACCTGTTCGCACCGGTGCAATCGGCCACGCTGAACGCGCGCATCCCGGCCCACCTGCGCACCGCCGACTGGTACGCCTTCTCCACGCGTGCCCGCGTCATCGTGCACAACAAGAGCGTCAACCCGGCCGACGTGCAGAACTACGAAGACCTGGCCAACCCGCGCCTGAAAGGCAAGGTCTGCGTGCGCTCCGGCGCCCACCCGTACAACCTGTCGCTGGGCGCCGCCATGTACGAGCGCAGCGGCGAACAGAAGGTGTTCGAATGGGCCAAAGGCCTGGTGGCCAACTTCGCGCGCGCACCGAAGGGCGGCGACACCGACCAGATCAAGGCGGTGGCGGCCGGCGAATGCGGCGTGGCGCTGGCTAACTCCTACTACGTGGCGCGCCTCATGCGCTCCGACAAGCCGGAAGACAAGAAGCTGATGGAATCGGTCAGCGTGGTATGGCCGAACCAGAAGGGCGTGGGCACCCACGTCAACATCTCCGGCGCCGGCGTGCTGAAGACGGCACCCAACAAGGACGCCGCCATCAAATTCCTGGAATACCTGGCCTCCGACGCGGCCCAGGTGTATTTCGCCGACGGCAACAACGAATGGCCGGTGGTGGCGGGCGTGAAGACCTCCAACCCGGCGCTGGCCAAGCTGGGCGCCTTCAAGCAGGACGACATCAACGTCGGCAAGCTGGCCAAGCACCAGGCCGCGGTGCAGAAGATTTACGACCGCGCCGGCTGGCAGTAAGCGCTACCCTGGCGGATCTGCCGCGACAGCAGGATCAGCGGCAGAACCCCCACGGCCACAATGGCCAGGGCGGCGGTGGACGCTTCCGCCAGGCGTTCGTCCGCCGCCAGCGTGTAGGCCTGCGTGGCCAGCGTATCGAAGTTAAACGGCCGCATCACCAGCGTGGCCGGCAGCTCCTTCATCACATCCACGAACACCAGCAGCGCCGCCGTCAGCAGGCTGCCGCGCAGCAGCGGCAGGTGCACACGGCGCAGCACGCCCATTTGCGACTGGCCCAGCGAGCGCGCCGCTTCATCCATATTCAGCGTGACCTTGCCCAGGCTGGCCTGCACCGTGCGCAGCGACACCGCCTCGAAGCGCACCAGGTAGGCGTACACCAGCGCCGCAATGCCGCCCGTCAGCAGCAAGCCCGGATTGGCCCCGGTGAAAGCGCCGATGGCCTGCGCCAGCCGGTTATCCAGCCAGGCCAGCGGCACCAGCACGCCCACCGCGATCACCGAGCCGGGCACCGCATAGCCCAGGTTCACCGTGCCGTTGGCCAGGCGCAGCAAAGGGTGGGCCGACAGGCGGCCGGCGTAGGCCAGCAGCACCGCCAGCAGCACCGCGCAGCCGGCCGTCAGCGCCGCCAGCAGGAAGCTGTTGCGCGCCAGCTCCACAAAGCGCGCGCCGAACTGCGCATCGCCGCTGGTGAGCGCCATGTGCAGCAGCACCCCGCCCGGCAGCAGGAAGCCGAGCAGCAGCGGCAGCAGGCAAGCGAGGCTGGCGAGCCAGGCGCGCAGGCCGCGCAGGCGCTGCACGGTTTGCGGCGCCCGGCGCCCGGTATTGTGGAAGCGCGCGCGGCCGCGCGCCAGGTATTCCAGCGACAGCACCAGCGCCACGAAGCCGAGCAGGGTGGCCGCCAGCTGTGAAGCCGCCACCCGGTCGCCCAGCGAGAACCAGGCGCGGTAGATGCCGGTGGTGAAGGTATGCACGCCGAAATACGACACCGCGCCGTAATCGGCCAAGGTCTCCATCAAGGCCAGCGCCGCGCCGGCCGCGATGGCCGGGCGCGCCAGCGGCAGCGACACGCGCAGGAAATTGGACCACGGGCCCAGGCCCAGCGAACGGCCCGCCTCCAGCACCCCGGCCGCGCGCTCCAGGAAAGCCGCGCGCGCCAGCAGGTAGACATAAGGGTAGAGCACGAACACGAACATCAGCACCGCGCCGCCCACCGTGCGCACATCCGGGAACCAGTACTCGCCGGCCTGCCAGCCGGTGACCGCGCGCAGCCAGCTTTGCACCGGGCCGACAAACTGCAGCAAATCGGTATAGGTATAAGCCATCACATAGGCCGGCACCGCCAGCGGCAGCACCAGCGCCCACTCGAACAGGCGGCGGCCCGGAAAGTCGTGCATGGTCACCAGCCAGGCGGCCCCGGTCCCCACCAGCACCGTCCCCAGCGCCACGCCGGCGCACAGGCGCAAGGTATTGCCGATATAGCCGGCCAGCACCGTGTCGGCCAGGTGCGCCCAAGTGTCGCCGCCCTGGCCGGCCAGCAGGTGGAAGGCCACGCTGGCGATCGGCACGGCGACCAGCACGGCCACGGCGAGCGCCCACCAGAGCAGGGAAGGTTGCGCTTTCACGGATGTCGGCAAGATGGCTCCAAGGCGAAAAGGGGAATTATAATTCCGGGCTATGCCTATCCTCGACCTGCAGCAAATATCCTACGCCTTTGGCAGCCACACGGTGGTGGACCGCCTCTCGCTGCAACTGGCGGCAGGCAGCATCGCCTGCCTGCTCGGCCCCTCCGGCTGCGGCAAGACCACCGTGCTGCGCTGCATCGCCGGCTTCGAGCAGGTGGCGCAAGGCAGCATTGCGCTGGATGGCGAAATCGTCGCCCGGCAAGGCCTGCACATCGCACCCGAACAGCGCCGCGTCGGCATGGTGTTCCAGGACTACGCCCTGTTCCCGCACCTGACCGTCGCCGAGAATATCGGCTTCGGCCTGGCGCGGGCCGAACGCGCCGCGCGCGTAGCGTCCCTGCTGCAGACGGTGGGCCTGGCCGGGCAGGGCGGCCGCTACCCGCACGAACTGTCCGGCGGCCAGCAGCAGCGCGTCGCCCTGGCGCGCGCGCTGGCGCCGCGCCCGCGCCTGCTGCTGCTCGATGAACCGTTCTCCAACCTCGACGTCGAACTGCGCGAACGGCTGGCGCAGGAAGTGCGCCAGATCCTGCGCGCCGAAGGCGTCAGCGCCATCCTGGTCACGCACGACCAGCACGAAGCGTTCGCCTTCGCCGACCAGGTAGCGGTAATGCACGAAGGCCGCATCCAGCAATGGGACACGCCCTACAACCTGTACCACCGGCCCGCCAACCGCTTCGTCGCCGACTTTGTCGGGCAAGGCGTATTCCTGCCGGGCGAGGTGCAGGCCGATGGCCGCATCAGGATGGAACTGGGCATTCTGCCGGCGCAGGGCGAGCGCGGCGCACCGGGCCAGCCGATGCAAGTGCTGCTGCGCCCCGACGACGTGCTGCACGACGACGCCAGCCCGCTGACGGCCGAAGTGGTGGGCAAGACCTTCCGCGGCGCCGAGTTCCTGTACACGCTGCGCCTGGCCAGCGGCGCGCAAGTGCTGTCGCTGGTGCCCAGCCACCACAACCACGCGCTGGGCGAACGCATCGGCATCGTCCTGGGCGCCGAACACGTGGTAGCCTTCGACACCGGCGCGCCGTAGGTCTGGCTAGCGCGCCTTGGCCAGTTCGCGCAGCAACTGCATGGCCGCCGCCGGAGCCCGCTCCTTGGCCCCGTTGATGAAATAGACGAAGACATCGCGCTGGCCGCCGCCCGACCACTCATGCGCCTGCGCCGCCCACCTCCTGAGGGCCGGCCGCGTGTATCCCGTCGCCACCTCGCTGCGCGCATCCATCAGCCGCGCATAGACGAAAGGGCCGGTCAGTTCGGAAAAGTTGGGGAACTTCGGCGAATCCGTCAACACCGTCGCGACCTTATACTTGCGCGCCAGCTTCAGGTACTCCGGGCACATGAAACTCTCATGGCGCGCATCCAGCACATGCTGCAGCTTGCGCGTGCCCAGTTTTGCCGGCAGCAGCTTGAAGAAAGCCTCCAGGTCATCCGGATCGAAGCGCTTGGTCGCAGCCAGCTGCCACAGGATAGGCCCCAGCTTGTTGCCCAGCTCCGACAGCCCGCTTTGCATGAAGCGCTCGATCGACTCGCCCGCCTCGCCCAGCACCTTACGGTTGGTGGCATAGCGCGACGCCTTCACCGCAAACACGAAATCGTCCGGCGTACGCGCCGCCCAATCCGCGAAGTGCTCCGGCTTCGCGTTGCGGTAGAAGGTACCGTTGATCTCGATGCTGGACAGCACGCTGCTGGCATATTCCAGCGAGCGCTTGAGCGGCACTTCGGGCGGGTAGAAAGTTTCGCGCCAGGGAGGAAAATCCCAGCCGCCGATGCCAACGCGGATGTTCATGGCGATTCCGTAGTAAAGTTGCGCACACACTTCATGGAGGATGCCAGAAATGCGCTTGAGCCGCCTGTTCGTTTCGCTATTTGCCGCTGGACTGATGGGAGGCGCCGCCGCCCAGTCGCTGACGCCCGAGGAGGAGCGCATTGTCGCCACTGTCAAAGCCAATTCCGGCAAAGCGCTCGAACTGCTGGAAAAGTCCGTCAACATCAACAGCGGCACCATGAACCACGCCGGCGTGCGCGAAGTCGGCAAGCTATTCCGCGCCGAATTCGACAAGCTTGGCTTCAAGACGCAATGGATCGACATGCCGAAAGAGATGCAGCGCGCCGGCCACCTTGTCGCCACGCGCCAGGGCAAGCAAGGCAAGCGCGTGATGATGATCGGCCACCTCGACACCGTGTTCGAGCCCGACAGCCCGATGCAGAAATGGGAGCGCATCGGCGACCGCGCACGCG
Organism: Pseudoduganella sp.; assembly: GCF_041914865.1. Classification (NCBI taxonomy): domain Bacteria; kingdom Pseudomonadati; phylum Pseudomonadota; class Betaproteobacteria; order Burkholderiales; family Oxalobacteraceae; genus Pseudoduganella; species Pseudoduganella sp. The sequence goes on from NZ_JAYSCO010000047.1 coordinate 23,634, forward strand.
GCCAGGGCGTCAACGATATGAAAGGCGGCAACGTCATCATCCTCGAAGCCCTGCGCGCCCTGCATAGCGCCGGCGCGCTGGAGAACACCAGCATTAGCGTCATCTTTACCGGCGACGAAGAGAATGCCGGCGAACCCAAAGAGATCTCCCGCCGCGACATGGTGGAGATGGCCAAGCGCAGCGACGTCGCGCTAGCGTACGAAGCCACGGTACCCGACCAGCAAGGCAAAGCCACCGGCACCATCGGCCGCCGCTCATCGACGTCGTGGCAACTGGAGGTGAAAGGCAAGCAAGGGCACTCCTCCGGCATCTTCAGCCAGAGCGCAGGCTACGGCGCCGTGTACGAAGCAGCGCGTATCCTCGACGCCTTCCGCCAGCAGCTGCAAGAGCCCAACCTCACGTACAACCCCGGCGTCATCCTGGGCGGCACCGACATCGGCTACGACGACACGAGCGCCAAAGGCAGCGCCTTCGGCAAATCCAACGTCATTGCCAACGCCACGGTCGTGAAAGGCGACCTGCGTTTCCTCACCCCCGAGCAAGGCGAACAGGCACGCGCCCGCATGCGCACGATCGTCGCGCAAAACCTCCCCGGCACCAGCGCCACCATCAAGTTCCAGGACGGCTACCCACCGATGGCCCCCACCGCCGGCAACCTGAAAGTGCTCGAGCTGTACTCCAAAGCCAGCGCCGACGCCGGCCTCGGCCCGATCGCCGCCTTACCGCCAGGGCTGCGCGGCGCCGGCGACATCCAGTTCGCCGCCCCCTACGTCGACAGCCTGGACGGCCTGGGCGCCATCGGCCGCGGCGCCCACGCCCCCGGCGAAGACCTCGACATCCGCTCGATCGAACAAGGCGCCATCCGCACCGCCATCCTCCTGTACCGCCTCACCCGTTAAAAAACGGTGCCGAAAACCGGTGCCAGGTCTGTCATTCGGACACGCAGCACATACCTTTGACATTTATCAAAGTATTCTATGAAGCAAAACGGGGCGAACTCGCTATATATGCGGTTCGCCCCGTTTTGATATTTCTCAAAGGTGTGGTCGGCGTGTCCGAATGACAGACCTGGCACCGGTTTTTGGCGCCGGTTTATTCGAGGTTTTGCACCTGTTCGCGCATTTGTTCAATCAGGAGCTTGAGCTCCATCGAGGCGTCGGCGAGCTCTTTGACGGAGGCTTTGGCGCCGAGGGTGTTGGCTTCGCGGTTGAGCTCTTGCATCATGAAGTCGAGGCGCTTGCCGACCTGGCCGCCTTTTTTCAAAATGTGGCGGGTCTCGCCCAGGTGGGCCGACAGGCGGCCGAGCTCTTCGGCGACGTCAATCCGGATGCCGTACAGGATCACTTCCTGGCGGATGCGCTCCATCGCGTCCTGGCGCGACATGGCGGTGTTCGATCCCTGGCAGGCCAACCCCAGCGCTTCCTGCATGCGTTCGACAGCTTTCTGTTGGAATTGTGCAACTACCTGCGGAATTAGAGGGGTAATTCGTTTAACGATGCCTTCCATCGCTTCAATGCGCGAAATCAGCATCGCTTCCAGCGCCGCGCCTTCGCGCTGGCGGCTCTGCACGAAGGAGGCCAGGGTCTTGGTCATCAGGGCGGAAACGTCGGCCTGCAGCGATTCCTGGCCGATTTGCGCTTCTTCCACTACGCCGGGCCAGCGCAGTAGTTCGGCAACACTCATCTGTGCGGCACCGGTGAAGTGCTTGCTGACTTCGCCTTGCAGGCGCGCCAGTTCGTTGAGCAGGGTGACGTTCAGGGCTTGCGTGCCGGCGGCGGCGGCTTTGCGGCCAAAACTCAGGCGCAGCTCGACTTTGCCGCGGGTGATGGCGCCCATGATGGCGGAACGCAAATCGGGTTCGAGGGCGCGCAGGTCGTCATTGATGCGGAATTGCAGGTCAAGGAAGCGTGAATTGACGCTCTTGATTTCAATGGTCAGTGTGCCCGCCGCGCTTTCGCTCGTGGCTACTGCGTAGCCAGTCATGCTGGAAATGCTCAAAGGATATCCCCGATTTTGTCTTTGTCTTTACAATATATTGCTTTGTCCCACACAATCCGGATTAGTTGAAGCGAGGAAACTTATGGCAGCTCAAAACAACGCTCCATTACCGGATGGCCTGGAAATTGCTGGATACCGCATTGTAAAGAAAATTGCGTCGGGCGGGTTCAGTATTGTGTACCTGGCCTACGATGCTGAGGGCAATGCGGTAGCAATTAAAGAATATTTACCAAGCAGCCTTGCATTACGTCAAGAGGGCGAAATGGTGCCCGTGGTCACTAAAGCGAACCTTCCGGTCTTTAGAATCGGGCTGAAATGCTTTTTTGAAGAGGGTCGTGCACTGGCAAAAATTTCACACCCAAATGTTGTAAGAGTGTTGAATTTCTTCCGGGCCAATGAAACTGTTTATATGGTGATGGCTTATGAATCGGGCCATTCATTGCAGGATCATATCCAGCGCCAGCGCAGCAAGGGTCGCAATTGCAGCGAGGCGTTCGTGCGCCAGATTTTCACGCAGGTGTTGAAAGGCTTGCGTGAGGTGCATACCAATAAATTGCTGCATCTGGACCTGAAACCGGCCAATATTTACCTGCGCACGGATGGCACGCCAATGCTGCTGGACTTCGGTGCGGCGCGCCAGACCGTTAATTCGGACAGCCCGAAGCTGATGCCGATGTATACCCCTGGCTTTGCGCCGCCTGAGCTGTACAGCAAGACCGAGGCGCTGGGCCCGTGGACCGACGTGTATTCGATCGGGGCTTCGATGTTCGCCTGCATGCTGGGCCAGCCGCCGCAGCCGGCCGACCAGCGCCGCAAGGAGGACAAGATGGAGCCGCATTTCCAGAAGCTGGACGGGCAGTATTCGCCGGAACTGGTCAAGCTGGTACGATGGGCGCTGCAGATCGATCCGCTGGCGCGTCCGCAAAGCTTGTTCGAACTGCAAAAGCTGCTGCAGCAGCCGCCCACTTCGGTCGAGCCGCCGCCTCCGCCGGGGGCTTTGGAGAAGCTGGGCAAGCTGGCTGGCAAGCTTGGTTTTGGTCGTAAAAAAGACGCGGCCCCGCGTACGCAACATTAAGGAGGGCACGCCATGCAATTCGCCGTTTATCAGGAAACGCATATTGGCGGCCGTAAGGTCAACCAGGACCGCATGGGCTACAGCTTCACGCGCGATGCGCTGCTGCTGGTCCTGGCCGATGGCATGGGCGGCCACGCCCGCGGCGAGATCGCCGCCACCATCGCTACCCGCACCATTTCGCAGATGTTCCAGCAGCAGGCGACGCCTTACGTGAAGGGGGCGGAGCGCTTCCTGGAGGAGGCGTTGCAGGCTGCGCACCATGAGATCCACAAGTACACGGCGGCCAATAACATGCCGGAGTCGCCGCGCACCACCATCGTGGCCTGCCTGGTGCAGCACAATACGGCGGTGTGGGCGCATTGCGGCGATTCGCGCCTGTACTGGGTGCGCAATGGCCAGATCCACGGCCGTACGCGCGACCATTCGCATGTGGAGAACATGATCGAAAAGGGCCAGATCCCGCCCTCGGCGCGCAATACGCACCCGGACCGCAATAAGCTGTTCTCCTGCCTGGGCGCGGGCAGCGCTCCGCGCATCGAGATTTCGGGCCGCTCCAACCTGCTGCCGGGCGATTCGCTGCTGCTGTGCTCGGACGGCTTGTGGTCGGTGGTGACGGACGATGAGCTGGTGCAGATGCTGACCACGCAGACCGTGGTGCGCGCCGTGCCAGATATGCTGGCGACCGCGCTGCGCCGCGCCGGCGAGCATAGCGACAACGTGACGGCGCTGGCCATCATCTGGCAGGGCGCGCTGGTGTCCGACGGTACGCCGACCACCCACGGCGGTTCGACCGTGATCTCAACCGAGGCATTGCCGGAGGATGTGGTGAGCACCACCATCCATGGCGCCAAGACCGAGATCGACGTGTTCGACGATGACGAAATTGAAAAGGCGATCGCGGAAATCCGCGGCGCGATCGAGAAATCCACCCAATTATTGAAATAGGAAACACATGAGTACTGTCACCCGCCCAAGCGGCCGCGCTGTCGATGCGCTGCGCACCATCCGCATCACGCGCGATTACACCAAGCATGCCGAAGGGTCGGTGCTGATCGAGTGCGGCGATACCAAGGTGATTTGCACCGCCAGCATCGAGGAGAAGGTGCCGGGCTTCCTGAAGGGCAAGGGCCAGGGCTGGATGACGGCGGAATACGGCATGCTGCCGCGTTCCACCCATTCGCGCATGGACCGCGAGGCGGCCAAGGGCAAGCAGAGCGGCCGCACGCAGGAGATCCAGCGCCTGATCGGCCGTTCGCTGCGCGCGGCCTTCGACCTGGAGGCGTTCGGCGAGCGCACCTTGCAGCTGGACTGCGACGTGATCCAGGCCGACGGCGGCACCCGCACCGCGTCCATCACCGGCGCCATGGTGGCGGCGTACGATGCGTTCGCCAAGCTGAAGGCGCGCGGCGCGATCGAGACTATCCCGGTCAAGCATTTCGTGGCGGCGATCTCGGTCGGCGTGTACAAGGGCGTGCCGGTGCTGGACCTGGACTATGTGGAGGATTCGGACTGCGATACCGACATGAACGTGATCATGACGGACGCCGGTAGCTTCGTGGAAGTGCAGGGCACCGCCGAGGGCGCGGCCTTCGACCGCGCGGCCATGAACCGTCTGCTGGACCTGGCCGAGGGCGGCATCCGCGACCTGGTCAAACTGCAGAAGCAGGCGCTGGGCCTGTAAAATACGGCCATGACCCAGAAAATCGTTCTTGCATCAAACAACCAGGGCAAGCTGAAGGAATTCAACGAGCTGCTCTCGACCATTGGCCTGTCCGCCCATCCGCAGGGGGAATTCAACGTCCCGGAGGCGGAGGAGCCGTTCCATACTTTTGTCGAAAATGCACTGGCCAAGGCGCGCCATGCGTCGCGCCTGACCGGCTTGCCGGCGCTGGCCGACGATTCGGGCGTGTGCGTCAATGCGCTGGGCGGCGCGCCGGGCGTGTTTTCGGCGCGCTATGCGGGCGAGCCGAAGTCGGACGCGCGCAACAGCGAGAAGCTGATCGCTGACCTGGCGCCGCATGCCGACAAGTCGGCCTACTACTACTGCGTGCTGGTGTACGTGCGCCATGCCGACGATCCGCAGCCGGTGATTGCCGACGGGCGCTGGAACGGCGAAATCCGTCCCGAGGCGCGCGGCGCGGGCGGCTTTGGCTACGACCCGTATTTCCTGGTGCCGTCGCTGGGCAAGCATGTGGCCGAGCTGGCGCCGGAAGAGAAGAACCGCCTGTCGCATCGCGGCCAGGCCTTGCGCGCACTGGTTGAGAAGCTGAAATGATCCTGATTAAGCCGGTCGGCACTGCCGTACCAAGCCGCACCATCGACAGCGCCGCCGGCGTCGCTGCAGCCTACCTGCGCCCGGGCGCGCTTAACCTGCAGGCATTGCCGCCGCTGTCGCTCTACATCCACTGGCCGTGGTGCGTGCGCAAGTGCCCGTATTGCGATTTCAATTCGCATGAGGCCAAGGGTGAGGTGCCGGAGCAGGAGTACCTGGACGCGCTGCGGCGCGACCTGGAAATGTCGCTGCCGCTGATCTGGGGCCGCAAGATCTACACCGTCTTCATCGGCGGCGGCACGCCGAGCCTGATGTCGGCGGCCGGCATGGACCGCCTGATGTCGGACCTGCGCAGCCTGCTGCCGCTGGATGGCGCCTGCGAGATCACGATGGAGGCCAACCCTGGCACCTTCGAGGCGGAGAAGTTCCGTTCCTACCGCGACAGCGGCATCAACCGCCTGTCGATCGGCATCCAGAGCTTCAACAGCGGGCACCTGAAGGCGCTGGGCCGCATCCACGATGACGGCGAGGCCAAGCGCGCGGTGGAGATCGCGCTGGCGAACTTCGACAACTTCAACCTGGACCTGATGTACGCGCTGCCGAACCAGTCGCTGGAGCAGGCGCGCCAGGATATCCAGACCGCCATCGATTTCAAGCCGCCGCACCTGTCGCTGTACCACCTGACGATGGAGCCGAACACGCTGTTCGCCAAGTATCCGCCGCAGCTGCCGGACGACGACCTGAGCGCGGACATGCAGGACATGATCGCCGAGCTGACCACGGCCAACGGCTACGGCCATTACGAGGTGTCGGCCTACGCCCAGCCGGGCCACCAGGCGCGGCATAACCTGAACTACTGGCAGTTCGGCGATTACCTGGGCATCGGCGCCGGCGCGCACAGCAAGCTGTCCTTCCCGCACCGCGTGCTGCGCCAGGCGCGCTTCAAGCAGCCCAAGGCGTATATGGACGCGGTGGCTGCCGGCAACCCGGTGCAGGAGGAGCGCGAGCTGGCGCGCGATGAGATGGGCTTCGAATTCATGCTGAACGCGCTGCGCCTGCAGGGCGGGTTTGAGCCGAACCTGTTCGCCGAACGCACCGGGGTGGCGCTGAACGCGATTGAAAAGCAGCTCAACGCGGCCGAGGCGAAAGGCCTGCTGTACCGCGACCACATGCTGATCAAACCGACCGAGCTAGGCCACCGCTTCCTGAACGACCTGCAGCAGATGTTCCTCGGCGACGAGGCTTAAAACTCTTCCCATTCATCGTTGGTCGCGGCCGGCGCGCGGCGCTCGGTCTTGCTGCGGCGTTCCGTCGCCGGCGCCGCGCCGGCGGCTGCGGGGCGCGCTTTGGCGCGCTGATCGGGCGCGGCAAGGCGCTGCTGCGGCGCGCCGTCCTCGCCGGCGACGGCTGGCGGCGGCGCTGGCGCGCTTGGCGCGGCGCTCCAGCGTGCCACCGCTTCCGTGCCGAGGCGGAAGGAGGCGGCCACCTGCGCCAGCTGGGCGGCCTGTTCCTGCATGCTGGCCGCTGCGGCGGCGGCTTCTTCCACCAGCGCGGCGTTCTGCTGCGTCACCTGGTCCATCTGGCCGATGGCCTGGTTCACTTCATCGATGCCGACGCTTTGTTCGCGGCTGGCGGAGGTGATCTCGCCCATGATGTCGGTCACGCGCCGTACGCTGCTCACCACTTCGCCCATTGTGGTGCCGGCCTGCTGCACCAGCGCGGTGCCGGCGTTCACTTGCGAGACGGAGTTGTCGATCAGCTCCTTGATTTCCTTGGCGGCGGCGGCCGAGCGCTGCGCCAGGTTGCGCACTTCGGAGGCCACGACGGCGAAGCCGCGCCCCTGTTCGCCGGCGCGCGCCGCTTCCACCGCGGCGTTCAGGGCCAGGATGTTGGTCTGGAAGGCAATGCCGTCGATGGTGCCGATAATGTCCACGATCTTGCGCGAGGAGGCGTCGATGGAGCCCATGGTCTGCACCACCTGGCCGACGATCTCGCCGCCGCGCGCTGCCACGTCGGAGGCGGCCTGCGCCAGCTGGTTGGCCTGGTTGGCGTTGTCGGCGTTCTGCTTGACGGTGGAGGTCAGTTCCTCCATCGAGGAGGCGGTTTCCTCCAGCGAGCTGGCTTGCTGCTCGGTGCGCGAGGACAGGTCCAGGTTGCCGGAGGCGATTTCGCTGGAGGCGCTGGCGATGGCGGTGGTGCCGGTCTGCACCTGGCTCACCACGCGCCGCAGCGCGTCGTTCATGCCGCGCAGGGCTTTCATCAGGTCGCCGATTTCGTCGCGCGCGGTCTGCTCTTCAAAGTGCGTGGTCAGGTCGCCTTCGGCCACGGTGTTGGCGATGCCGAGCGCGGAGTTCAGCGGCCGCGTGATGCTGCGCGAGATCATCCAGGCGGCCCAGGCGCCAAAGGCCAGCAGCAGGGTGCTGAGCAAGATCATCAGGCGTGTGCTGCGTTCGTGGGCGGCGTTGATGCCGGCCGCCGTGGCGTCGATCGCCTTGCGCTGCTGCGCCAGCAGTTCCTTGACCTTGTCCTGGTAGGCTTTGGCGGCCGGGTCGAAGACGTCGCGGTACAGGCGTTCGCCTTCGGCCGCGTCGCCGTCCTTGTTGGCCTTCATCACGGCGTCCTTCGCGTCCTGGTATTTTTTGCGCAGGGCGATGGCGTCCTGGTAGATCTTGCGTTCTACCTCCGATTCGAGCAGGGCTTCGATGGATTTCAGCAGTTCGCCGCCGCGCTTGGTGCTGTCGGCGATGACGGTGGCGAATTTGTTCGAGAGTTCGGCGTCGCTGCTGCGCGCGATCAGCTGGGTACGCGCGATGGCGGAGTAGATCAGCACATACCAGTCGGAGACGATGCGTTCCTTGGCCAGCGGGCGGTCCATCATGGCGCGTGTGGCGTTGGCGGTGTCGTTGGAGTGGTACAGGGCGTAGCCGGTGCCGAGGGCCGACAGCAGCAGGACGATGCCGAAACCCGCCGCCAGGCGGGGACCAATGCGCAGTTGGGTGAGGATTTGCATACCAGCCTCCCGGAGATTGGATTGCTAGTATGCGCCTGAAAGGTGTCGCCTTGATAAGTTGTTGCAAGGCTGCAACGGCTGTGGCTCGATCAGAAGGATTGGACCTGGCGCAGGTCGGGTTTTTCGGCCCATTGCGCCAGGGCGTCGGCCATGCGTTCGCTCTCGCCAATGGCCTGCAGCCAGTCGCGGATGCGGGCGGCGTGGTCCTGGCCGTAATGCTTGAAGTCCGTGCGGTCGGGCAGTTTGCGGTTGGGCAGGCGCTGCACGAAGGATGGCGAGGGCGAGACCAGGATCACGTTGTCCAGCGCACTGTCGCGCGCGCGGCGCCACGGCATGGATTTGTCCAGCCAGCCGGGCACGATATGGTCGGTGAAATGCGGGTACAGCACCAGCCCCTCGTCGCGCTGGTAGGGCAGGTGCAGGTGGTAGTCGATCAGGCCGCCGTCCCAGTAGTCGCCGTGCGGTGCGCCGTGGATGCCGCTGACGGCCTGCAGCACCAGCGGGATCGAGCCGGAGGCCAGCAGGGCGGCGTGCAGGTTGTGCTCCGACAGGCCGACGAAGTGCGAGGCAAAGGCGTCGAAGCTGCTGCGCAGCCAGGCCGCGTCGTCGCGCGCGTCATGGAACACCACGCGCTCCATGGCGCCGGCCAGGCGGCTGCGCGAGACGGCATTGCCAGCGGCGGCGCGCAGGAAGCCGGCCATTTCGCGCCATTTGCTGCCACGCGTCTGCGCCAGCGGGCCGATGCCGCGCACCGTGATGACGGACAGGCGGTAGTCGGGATTGCTCAGCATTTCGCTGCCACGGCCATCGAGCACGCTGTCCAGCAGGGCGCGGACGACGCTGCTGACGTAGGCGGCGTCCACCTTGGCCGGGTAGGTCTGGTGCGCGTAGTGGTGGGCCAGGCGCTGGTGCGCGGCCACCGGGTCGTGGAAGGCGGCGGCGGCCATGCGCCAGGCGCCGATCGAGGCGCCGATCAGGCGGCGCTGGCGCGGTGCCTGTTTCAGCCATTCGCCGAACATCCACTGGTCGATGCCGTTCAGGATCAGGCCTTTGGGGCCGCCCGCTGCGGCGGGGATGATGGCGATGTCGGCGGCCTGCAGGCCTTCGCGCTCGATGCGCTGGCGGGCGCGCTGGCCGAGCCGGATGCTGATCGGTGAATCCACTACTTTAAACCTCCTCCAAGCGCGCGATACAAGTCGATGGCGCTGGTTGTGCGCAGCAGGCGCGCCTGGACCAGGGCCTGTTCCGCGCTGAACAATTCGCGTTGGGCGTCCAGCACGTCGAGCGAGCTGGCGACCCCATTCTCAAAGCGTAATTGTAATAGACGCAGGCGCTCGGCCTGGGCGTCCTGCACGGCGCGCTGGGCGGCGACCTGTTCGCCCAGGTAGGTCTTTGCCGCCAGGGCGTCGGCCACTTCGCGGAAGGCTTGCTGGATCGTCCTTTCGTAGTCGGCCACGGCAATGTTCTTGCGGGCGTGGCTGACATCGAGGTTGGCCAGGTTGCGGCCGGCGTCGAAGATGGGCAGCACCAATTGCGGCGTGAAGCTCCAGGTGTCGTTGCCGCTGTCGAACAGGCCGCTGAATTCGCGGCTGGCGCTGCCGATCGCGGTGGTCAGCGTGATGCGCGGGAAGAAGGCGGCGCGGGCGGCGCCGATGTTGGCGTTGGCGGCCTTCAGGCGCAGCTCGGCGGCGCGGATGTCGGGCCGCTTGGCCAGCAGGTCGGACGGCAGGCCGGCGCTCAGTGTGGCGACCGTATCGGCCACGCTGTCGGCCAGCGGGGCGGCGCCGTCGGCTGGCTGCACGGGCTGCCCGGCGAGCAGGTTGAGGGCGTTGGACGCCTGGGCGCGCTGGCGCGCCAGCGACAGGGCGGCGGCGCGCGCAGTTTCCATCTGCTGCTCGTTGGAGCGCAGGTCGAGGCGCGAGGAGGCGCCGCCTTCCACGCGCTGGCGGGTCAGCTCGAAGGTGCGCTTGCGGGCTTCGTAGGTGCGTTCGGCCAGGGCTTGCTGTTCGGCCAGTGCGCGCTCGGTGTAATAGGCCTTGGCCACTTCGGCCACCAGGCTGATATGCGCGGCCTGCCGGGCCTCCTCGGTGGCGAGGTAGCTGGACAGGGCCGCGTCGCTCAGGCTCTTTACGCGGCCGAAGAAATCCAGCTCGAAGGCGGGGATGGCCAGGCCGGCGTCGTAGCGCTCGCCCACTTGCGACTGGCCGCCGGCATTGGCGAAGCCGGGCGTGCGGCTGCGCGAGCCGGCCAGCGAGGCGTTCAGGGCCGGCAGGCGGTCGGCGCGCTGGATGCGGTAGGCACCGCGCGCTTCTTCGATGCGCAGGGCGGCGATGCGCAGGTCGCGGTTGTTGTCGAGCGCCGTGGCGATGATTTGCTGCAGACGGCCGTCAGGGAAGAAGGTGCGCCAGGCGGTATCGGCTGCCGCCAGCGGCGCTTGCGTCGATGGCGCGCTGGCGGCCGGCGCGGCCGCGCCAGCGGCGGGCGGCGTGGCGGGGAAGGTGTCGGGCACCGGGGCGGCGGGACGCTGGTAGGCAGGTGCCATCGAGCAGCCCGATACCAGGCCGGCCAGCAGCAGCGTGGCGGCCACGGCGCGCAGCAGCGGCGGCGTGCGGGAGGCGGGGAGGGACGTCATCATTGCTTCGGCTCCGGAAGGTCCATTTCATGCGCCGCCAGGCGGCGCTGGCGTTCGCTGCCCTTGAAGATGCGGCGTATCACGACAAAGAACACCGGCACCAGGAACACCGCCAGCACGGTGGCGGTGATCATGCCGCCCATCACGCCGGTACCGATGGCGCGCTGCGAGGCCGAGCCGGCGCCGGACGCGATCACCAGCGGCAGCACGCCGAGGATGAAGGCCAGCGATGTCATGATGATGGGGCGGAAGCGCAGGTGCACCGCTTCCAGCGTCGCTTCGATCAGGCCCATGCCCTGCGCCTGCAGGTCCTTGGCGAACTCGATGATCAGGATCGCGTTCTTGGCCGACAGGCCGATGATCGCAATCAGCCCGACCTTGAAGTAGACGTCGTTCGGCAGGTCGCGCAGGTGGGCGCCGAGCAGGGCACCGAGCACGCCTAGCGGCACCACCAGCAGCACGGCCACCGGGATTGATTCCGATTCGTACAGCGCCGCCAGCACCAGGAAGGCGGCCAGCAGCGACAGGGCGAACAGCATCGGCGCCTGCGCGCCGGACAAGCGTTCTTCGGCCGACTGGCCGGTCCATTCGATGCCGAAGCCGGGCGGCAGCTGTTCGGCCAGGCGGGTCAGCTCGGCCATGGCTTCGCCGGTCGAATAGCCGGGCGCCGCGTTGGCGCTCAGGCGGTAGGCCGGGTAGCCGTTGTAGCGCACCAGCTGGATCGGTCCCGTCACCCAGCGCGTGGTGGCGAAGGAGGCGAACGGCACCATGGTGCCGCTGTTGCTGCGCACCTGCAGCCGCAGGATATCCTCCGGCTGCATGCGGCGCGCCTGGTCGGCCTGCACGATCACGCGCTGCTGGCGGCCGCTGTTGGCGAAGTCGTTCACATAGGACGAGCCAAGCGCCGTGCCCAGCGTGGCGCCGATGTCGGCGAAGGCCACGCCCAGTGCGTTGGCCTTTTCGCGGTCCACATCGACCTGCATTTGCGGCGCGTCCTCCAGGCCCTCCGGCCGCATGCCGACCAGCACCTTGCTCTTGCCCGCCATTTCCAGCAGCTGGTTGCGCGCCGCCAGCAGGGCGTCGTGACCCAGGCCGCCGCGGTCCTGCAGGCGCGCCGTGATGCCGGTGGCGTTGCCCAGCTCGCGGATCGGCGGCGGGCTCAAGGCGAAGATCTGCGCGTCCTGGATATGCGCCAGGCCGCCGAAGGAGCGGCCGGCGATCGCTTCGGCCGACTGGTCCGGCCCGCGCTCCTTCCAGTCCTTCAGTGGCACGAACACCAGGCCGGCGTTCTGGCCGCTGCCCGAGAAGCTGAAGCCGGCCACTGCGATGGTGCGCGCCACGCCGGGCTGGCTGCGGAAGTACTTGTCCACTTCCGCCAGCACCGCCTCGGTGCGGCCGCGCGCGGCGCCCGGCGGCAGCTGCACGTTGGCGATGATATAGCCCTGGTCCTCGTTCGGCAGGAAGGAGGAGGGCAGGCGCACGTACAGCCAGGCCACGATGCCGAGCAGCGCGGCGAAGATCAGCATGAAGCGCCCGGTGCGCGTGAGGATGCGCGCCACCCAGCCCTGGTAGCGGGTGGCGGTGGCGGCAAAGCCGCGGTTGAACCAGCCGAACACGCCGCTCCTGGCGTGCGCATGGCCGGCCTGCACCGGCTTCAGCATGGTGGCGCACAGCGCCGGCGTGAGCGACAGCGCCATCAGCGCCGAGAACACCATGGCCGACACCATGGCCAGCGAGAACTGGCGGTAGATGGCGCCCACCGCGCCGCCGAAGAAGGCCATCGGGATGAACACCGCGATCAGCACCAGGGTGATGCCGATGATGGCGCCGGTGATCTGCGACATGGCCTTGCGCGTGGCGTCGCGCGGCGACAGCCCTTCCTCGCGCATGATGCGTTCCACGTTTTCCACCACCACGATGGCGTCGTCCACCAGGATACCGATCGCCAGCACCATGCCGAACATGGTCAGCACGTTGATCGAGAAGCCGAACACCTGCATGGCGGCGAAAGTGCCCATCAGCGCAATCGGCACCACGATGGTCGGGATCAGGGTGTAGCGGATGTTCTGCAGGAAGACGTACATCACCAGGAACACCAGCGCCACCGCTTCCAGCAGGGTCTTGACCACTTCCTCGATGGAGATCTTGACGAACAGCGAGGTGTCGTACGGCACGGTGTACTTCAGGCCGGGCGGGAAGTACTTCTGCAGCTCGTCCATTTTCTCGCGCACGATGGTGGCGGTGGCCAGTGCATTGCCGGTCAGCGACTGCTGCACGGCGATGGCGACGAACGGTTCGCCGTTCAGGCGCGCGCTGACGCGGTAGCTGGCGCCGCCCAGCTCCAGGCGGGCCACGTCGCGCAGGCGGACCAGCGAGCCGTCGCGGTTGGCGCGCAGCACGATCTTGCCGAACTCCTCCACCGAGCTCAGTTGGCCGGTCACCACCACCGGCGCGAACCAGGTCTGGGCGCGCGGGTTGGGCAGGTCGCCCACCGTGCCGGCCGCCACCTGCGCGTTTTGCTGGCGGATGGCCGTGGTGACGTCGCCCATATTGAGCTTGTAGCCGGTCAGCTTGTCGGGATCGACCCAGACCCGCATCGAGCGTTCGGTGCCGAACAGTTCGGCCTGGCCGACGCCGGGCAGGCGCTTGATCTCGTTGACCACGTTGCGCGCCAGGTAGTCGCCGATGGCCGTGGTGTCCATGCTGCCGTCGGTGGAGGAGGCGCCGACGAACATCAGGATGTTGGAGCGCGCCTTGTTGACCTGCACGCCCTGCTGGATCACCGCCTGCGGCAGGCGCGATTCGACGCGCTTGATGCGGTTCTGCACGTCCACCGCCGCCAGGTCGGGATTGGTGCCGGGCTGGAAGGTGACGGTGATGCTGACCGAGCCGTTCGAGTCGCTCTGCGATTCAACGTATTGCAGGCCGTCGGCGCCGTTCATCTCCTGCTCGATGACCGAGGTGACGGCGTCGTCCAGCACCTGGGCCGAGGCGCCCGGGTAGGCGGCGCTGATGACGATGGATGGCGGTGCGATGGTCGGGTATTGCGCCACCGGCAGCACGGTGATCGCCAGCGCCCCGCCGAGCAGGATGAAGAGGGCGATCACCCACGCGAAGACGGGGCGGTCGATGAAGAATTTTGCCATGGGGCGGCCCCTTTATTTGGCCGCCGGGGCGGATGCGGCAGGCGCACTGCCTGCGGGGCCGCCTGCCGGGCCTTTCCACGGCACCGGGTTGACGGTACCGCCCGGCTTGGTCTTCTGGAAGCCTTCCACGATGACGCGCTCGCCGCCCTTCAGGCCGGAGCTGACCACCCAGCTGCCGCCGGCCGCCGCGTCGGCCTTGACCGGCACCGAGGACACCTTGTTGTCGCTGCCCACCACCAGCACCGACGCGCCTTCCGCGCCGCGCACCACGGCCTGCTGCGGCACCGTGATGGCGGCCTCGTTCACGCCTTGCTCCAGGCGCGCCCGCACGTACATGCCCGGCAGCAGGATGCGCTCGGGGTTGGGGAATTCGGCGCGCATCGACACTGCGCCGGACGATTCGTCCACCGCCACATCGGAGAACAGCAGCTTGCCGGCGCGCGGGTATTCCTGCCCATCCTCGGTCAGCAGGGTGACGCGCGCCTGGTCCTTGCCGGCGCTCTTCAACGTGCCCTTGGCCAGCGCCTGTTTCAGGCGCAGCAGCTCGGCCGAGGACTGGGTGATGGTGACGTAGATCGGGTCGAGCTGCTGCACGGTGGCCATCGGCGTCGCCTCGTTCTGGCCCACCAGGGCGCCCTCGGTCACCAGCGCGCGCCCGACGCGGCCCGAGATCGGCGCCGTCACGGTGGCGTAGCCCAGGGTCAGGCCGGCATTCTTGCGCGCCGCGCGCGCCGACTGCAGCTCGGCGCCGGCCTGCTTCTGCGCCGTCAGCGCGTCGTCGTACTCCTGCTGGCTGACCGCCTGCGCCGCCAGCAGCGGCTTGTAGCGCCTGGCTTTCAGCTCGGCCTGGGCCAGGTTGGCTTCGGCGCGCGCCACCGCGGCATCGGCGCTTTCCACGTTGGCCTGGAACTGCGCCGGGTCGATGCGGAACAGCACCTCGCCCGCCCGCACGTCGCCGCCCTCCTTGAACACCCGCTGCAGCACGATGCCGGGCGTGCGCGCGCGTACCTGGGCGATGCGCGAGGCCTCGACGCGGCCGGGCAGCTCATTGGTGACAGTGACGGCGCCGGCGCTGGCGGTGATGACGGAAACAGTGGGCGGGGGCGGGGGGCCGTTGCTGGCGTCTTTCTTGTTGCCGCAGGCTGCCAGGATAAGCGACAGGGCGGCTGCCGCCAGGGGCAGGGAGCGCGATACAGGTTTCATTGGGCGTCTCTTCTTGTGGAGTGGGACTGCGCCGAAAATTGTATAACACTGTTAATTGTAACGTTTTGTATAGCAAAAAAGGGCGCCGCAGCGCCCTTTTTCCCTATGCGGCAGGCAGCGCTTAGCGCATGGCCGAGATCATCTGCTTCAGCTTGTTGGAGTCGGCCACGAAGGCGCGGATGCCTTCGGCCAGCTTCTCGGTCGCCATGGCGTCTTCGTTCAGCATGAAGCGGAAGGTCTTCTCGTCCACCGAGATCTTGACCGCCGTGCCGGAATCGGCCGGGTTCAGCTTGCGCTCGACCGGAGCCTGGGTGTCAGCCAGCTTTTGCAGCAGGTCCGGCGAAATGGTCAGCAGGTCGCAGCCCGCCAGTTCCAGGATCTGGCCGGTGTTGCGGAAGGACGCGCCCATCACTTCGGTCTTGTAGCCGAACTTGCGGTAGTAGTTGTAGATGCGCTTGACCGACTGCACGCCCGGATCTTCGGCGCCCTGGTAGTCGATGCCGGTGGACTTCTTGTACCAGTCGTAGATGCGGCCGACGAACGGGGAGATCAGCTGCGAACCCGCTTCCGCGCAGGCGATCGCCTGGCACAGGGAGAACAGCAGGGTCATATTGGTGCGGATGCCTTCCTTCTCCAGCTGCTCGGAGGCGCGGATGCCCTCCCAGGTGGAGGCGATCTTGATCAGCACGCGCTCGCGCGGGATGCCGGCCTTTTCGTACAGCGCGATCAGCTCGCGGCCCTTGGCCACGTTGCCGGCCACGTCGAAGGACAGGGCGGCGTCGATCTCGGTCGAGACGCGGCCCGGCACGTACTTCAGGATCTCGGTGCCGAAGGCGATCAGCAGCTTGTCGATGATGTCGCCGGTGGTGGCGTTCGGGTTGTCGCGCACGGCTTTTTCCAGCAGCGGCTTGTACTCGTCCTTCTGCACCGCCTTCAGGATCAGGGAAGGGTTGGTGGTGGCGTCCTGCGGCGCGTAGGCCTTGATCGACTGGAAGTCGCCGGTGTCGGCAACGACAGTGGTGAATTTCTTGAGTTGTTCGAGCTGGTTCATTGCTGTCCTGGAAACGGTTGGGACCAAAAAAACCTATTGTACTAAATCGGCGCGGCTGTCTATGTTGCGTTTAGAATTAGTGGTATTGGTATTTTCATATCTCATGTCTGGGGAGGCCGCCATGGTTTTGGCTATTGTTGGAGCGCTGCTGCTGGCGCTCGGTTTGTTTTCCGGCGCCGCGCTGGTGTTGTCGCAGCTGGGCGTGGGCGGATTGTCGGCCAGCGCCTCGCTGTGGGTGATGTTCCCGCTGTTTAGCGTGACCGGCTACCTGATGTTCGCCACCGGCGCGCGCGTGGCCAACTTCCGCCTGCTGTCGTTCTCCGTCTCGGTGGCCTTGCTGCTGCTGGCGCTGGGCTGCGCGGCGGTGCTGGTGGCCGACGCCACCGCCCTCATGGCGCTGCAGGGCGGCACCGGCGCGCTGTGGTACGTGCTGCTGATCGCCGGCGTGCTGGGCGCCACCGGCGCCGCCTCGCACGGCAAGGTAGCCGTTCAATAAGAACGGTGGTATGCTGCAGGCCATTAGTTAAAAACTAACGCCAAATCGGGAGAGTTCAGCACAGCTGGCGCCGAAGGAGCAACCACCCCGGAATCTCTCAGGCCACCGGACCGACCAGGCGCAGTACAACTCTGAAGAGTTGCCGGATGCAGTGCCATCCGGCGCACCGAAGGAGCAAGCGGCAGGCGCCGATCGCGCCACGCCGCGAATCTCTCAGGTTCCGTACAGAGGGGGTGTTCGCCGCGCGCGTTGCGCGGCGTCCAACCCCTTTTTGCACTGGGATCGGAACCCCGACATGAAATCAATCGCAGTTATCGGCGGCGGCATCACCGGCGTCACGAGCGCTTACGCCCTGGCGCGGCGCGGCCTGGACGTCACCCTGTTCGAACGCCATCGCTATCCCGCCATGGAAACCTCGTTCGCCAACGGCGGCCAGCTGTCGGCCTCCAACGCGGAGGTATGGAACAGCTGGGGCACGGTGGCCAAAGGCCTGAAGTGGATGCTGCGCAGCGATGCGCCGCTGCTGGTCAATCCGCGGCCGGACTGGCACAAGCTGTCCTGGTTCGCCGAATTCCTGGCCGCCATTCCCCGCTACGAAGCGAACACCGTCGCCAGCGCGCGCCTGGCCATCGCGGCGCGCCAGCACCTGTTCGGCTGGGCGCGTGAGGAAGGCATCCAGTTCGACGAAAAGCAGCAGGGCATCCTGCACATCTACCGCGACAAGGCCGGTTTCGAGCACGCGGCGCAGGTCAGCAAGCTGCTGGCGCAAGGCGGCCTGCAGCGGCGCGCCGTCACCCCGCTCGAGATGCAGGCGATTGAACCGACGCTGGCCGGCCGCTTCTACGGCGGCTTCTTCACCGAGAGCGACAGCACAGGCGATATCCACAAGTTCACGGTCGGCCTGGCGCAGGCGGCGCAGGCGCGCGGCGTGCAAATGCTGTGCGGCGCCGACGTGCGGCGGCTGGAGGCGGGGGAGGACGGCACGCGCGTCGCTTTCGCGATCGACGGTGTCGAGGAAGCGCGCCGCTTCGACGCCGTGGTGGTGTGCGCCGGCACGGCCAGCCGCGCCTTCGCCGCCATGCTGGGCGACCGCGTCAATGTGTATCCGGTGAAGGGCTACTCGATCACCGTCATGCTGGACGATGCGGCCAGCCGCGCCAGCGCCCCCAATGTCAGCCTGCTCGACGACGCCACCAAGCTGGTGAGCAGCCGCCTGGGCGCCGACCGCTTCCGCGTCGCCGGCACGGCCGAGTTCAATGGCTTCAACCGCGACATCCGCGCCGACCGCATCGCGCCGCTGGTGCAATGGGTGCAGCAATGCTTCCCCGGCGTCAGCACGCGCCAGGTGGTGCCGTGGGCCGGGCTGCGGCCAATGATGCCGGACCTGATGCCGCGCGTGGGGCCGGGCAAGCGGCCCGGCGTGTTCTACAACACCGGCCACGGCCACCTGGGCTGGACCATGTCGGCTGCCACGGCCGACCTCATCGCCGGGCAGGTACAGGCCGCGCTGGAATCCGGCGTGCAGCGGCGCCGGGCAGTGCTGGCGGCGTAAAGGCAGGCCTCAGCCGCGCGCCACCACCACGCGGTTGCGGCCCTCGTGCTTGGCGGTGTACAGCGCGCGGTCGGCCGCTTCCAGCAGCGCCTTTGCGTCGTTCAGGCGCTCCCGGTCGAAGCTGGCCACGCCGATGCTCAGGGTCACTTGCGGATGCACGGCCTTGGGCGCGTGCGCCATCTTCAGCGACTCCACGTAGGCGCGGATCACTTCCGCATGCTGGGCCGCCTGTTCCGCCGTGGTATCCGGCAGCACGGCGGCGAACTCCTCGCCGCCGTAGCGCGCCGCCAGGTCGGCCGGGCGCTGCAGGCGCGAAGCGAAGGCCTCCGCCACCAGGGTCAGGCAGGCATCGCCCTGCTGGTGGCCGAAATGGTCGTTATAGGCCTTGAAGGAGTCGATATCCATCAACAGCAGCGAGAGCGGATTGCCCTGGCGGTGGGCGCGCCGCAGCTCGCGATCCAGCGCTACGTCGAAATGGCGGCGGTTGGCGATGCCGGTCAAGCCATCCACATAGGATTGCGCGCGCAAGGCCTCGGCCTGGCCGCGCAGCAGGCGCTCGCGGCCTACGGTGTTGCTGACGTCCGCCACCTCGACCAGGCAAAAGCGCTCCTTGCCCTCACTGAACGGGGTCAGCGTCACCGCCTGCTCGATGCGTTCACCGCCCCAGGTGCCCGCGGCAAAGAGCGGGAACGGCGAACGGTTCTGGTTCTGCGGCAGCACAGTCGGCAGCTTGTTCGCCAGCGCAGTATGCACCGCCTGTTCCATACGCTGGCCAAGGAGTTCCGGGAACGCCTCCGTCAGGAGCAAGCCCTGCACACGCGACGCCGCCATGCCCGAACGGCTGGCCAGCCACTGGTTCCAGAAAACGATACGCTGGTCCGAATCCAGCACCATCAAGCCAAGATTGGCAAGGCCGAGTACACGGCCGAAGAGGGTAGTTTCTTGCATGCGGCGGATTATATAGAAATTCGGGGTCAGGTCTGACAATCGGACACGAACTGGGCC